>NZ_JAJAFY010000031.1:0-59956 GCF_025384885.1 Photorhabdus kleinii | reverse complement strand
GCCCGTAGGTGGCGCTTTCGACTGCCGCCAAAATGAAATTTTGTTGATTCATATTGCTAATATCCAGGTTATGGAGACTCGCTTTGGCGTGGGGAAGCGGTGGAACACGTTCACCATTAAAAAACGGTAGCATCATCAAACCATTAGCACCGGGTTTACTCTGGTTCAATGTGTCATTAAAAGCCTGAATATCCATATTAAACAGCTTTTGAATGGTGGTTGTGGCTGAAGTCACATTCATCGTGCAAATCAATGGTAACCATCCATTATTAGAGGAACAGAAACCCGCGATCATTTCAGAATCAGCGACAATTGGTTTGTCAGAGTAAGTGAATAGGGTGCCAGAGGTGCCTAAACTCATGGTCGTGATACCTGGAATGATATTACCCGTTCCAATTGCAGCCATCATATTATCGCCCCCGCCAGACGCAACTTTGGTTGTCGGTGAAAGCCTTAATCTTCTTGCTATTTCAGGCTTTACTGTGCCAATACAGGTCTCAGCGGAAACCAATTCAGGTAATGCATTCCAAAGACGGCCATCTTGATCAATGAATTGGGCAATTTGGTTATCCCATTCGCGTTTACGAATATTCAATAATCCCGTTCCTGAAGCATCACCATATTCGGCAACTAATCTGCCTGTTAGCCAATAATTGAGATAATCATGAGGTAATAAAACGGCGTTCAGTTTTTCCCATAACTCAGGATGGTATTTTTTGAACCAAAGAATTTTAGATGCGGTATAACCTGTTTGCGGCATTAATCCGAGTTGTGCTAAAGCAGCTTGCGTACCACCGAGTGCATCAATAATTTCCTGATTTTCAGCCGTAGTTTCAGTGTCACACCAGAGTTTTACCGGCGCTAAAACATGACCTTCTGCATCCAGAGGAACAAAACCGTGCTGTTGGCCTGATACGGCAAGAGCGACAATTTCTGTACCAGAAATTCCTGCTTGCTTGATCGCCTGAGCAAAGGCATTTTCCAGTGCTTCTGTCCACCAGTGAACTTGCTGTTCACGACGGCCGTTTGAATCGCTAATTATTGGGTGAGGAGAGCTGCCTTCACCCAAAATATGCGCTTTTTGGCTATCGACAATAATGACTTTAGTACTTTGTGTACCGCAATCGATACCAGCATAGAGCGCCATGTGTTACTCCATTTCCAACATAATTTTGATATCTGTCGGACGACCCTCTGCGGCTCGTTCATACGCCTGAACGCTGTCTTTAAATTTATAGGTTGCGGATAATAGGGGGGTTACCTTGAGCTTGCCAGCGCTGAGTAAACGAATAGTACGAGGATACATATTTGCGTAGCGGAAGATTGTTTTGAATGTGATCTCTTTAGCTTGGGCAGAGACAATATCAAATGGCGCTGGATCAATAGGCATCCCGACCAGAACAGCTATTCCACCCGGTGCAATGTGCTCTGAAATAGTGGTAATGACGGGTTTTGCGCCACTACATTCAAATAGAATATTGACGCCATTACCATCGGTTAAGGTATTCACTTTCTCAGCAAGTACTTTGTTATTAACCGGGTGAAGACCTGGATACTGTTTTGCAATTTCTAGTTTTTCATCGAACACATCACAAATAATGACATCAGAACAACCACCGGCTAATGCAGCAAGTGCGGTAACAATTCCGATCGTGCCAGCACCAACAACTAATGCGATATCTCCAGGTTTAATTTCTGCTTTTGTGGCTGCTTGCATACCGATAGCTAATGGTTCAACCATTGCACCTTCGGCAAAACTGACATTATCAGGTAATTTGAACGTAAATGCTGCCGGGTGAATAACCCTTTCACGTAAGCAACCATCAATAGGGGGCGTCGCCCAGAAACAGATTTCTGGATCTAAGTTATAAATACCTGCCCGTGATTGTGGTGATTGCAGATTAGGAATTCCAGGTTCCATACAGACACGATCACCGATTTTTAAGTGAGTCACGTTTTTACCTACTGCTGTGATTACACCTGATGCTTCGTGCCCGAGGATCATCGGCTTTTCGACAACAAATGGCCCAATGCGCCCGTATTGATAATAATGCACATCGCTGCCGCAAATCCCCACTGAGTGAATTTTTATTTCAACATCATTTTCACCCAGTATTTCGGAGGCTTCCCAATCTTGAATTGAAATCTGACCTGCTTTTTCTAATACTAATGCCTTCATGATTTGCCCTCTTAATTTTGATGTTATTGATATCATTTATTTGAGGGGATATTAGATCGAAAATTATTATATTTATGTGATTTAAGTTAAGGTCTTATTAAATGGTGTATTTTATCGTCGATATTGAGAAAGGAACTGCCCACTTGATCACTATTTTGACATGTATATTGACAATATAATGATATCAATATTATGAGTATGAGCAAGCAACTGTATATTGAAAAAACAATAGCTTTTTTGGCAAAAGGTATATTCAACCGGTCGTGGATCAGCTCAAAAATATTTCTTAGATGGGCATTCAGGGCACCGCAATCAGCTCGGCTTTTTATTGGAAGTCGCCGTAGGCCTAATCGCTTATACGTTCCAACCTAAAAAAACCGAGCTTGAATTTACGGGATTATGATATCGCTATTCTTAAACGAAGTTGACGTTACCAATATATTTATTTCTATTTCAACATATTATATTGATATTACAAATTATCCAAGAAATTTAATTGTCCGTTTATCAGATTGGTTAGATAGTCCTGATTAATATCCTTATCTGATAATTCGTGTAATTGACTGGAGAATAAACGCCACGCTTTTTCTAGTTTACCCACTTCGTTAAGCATAGTGGTGCGTTCTGTATCGATTTGCATCACATCATTTAAACCAGAAAGCCTCAGCTCTGTTTCCTCTAATGTCGCTTTCAGTGCCTTAGATTCTTGCATGGTATGATCAATTTGCTCAGTGAGCTTCATTCTGGCATTTTCCAAATCGATGTATTTCAATCCTTCAGAAACCTTGCCCAATACTTTTTTTACTATCTCAATACTTTGTTTAATAATTTCTTTTTCAGGTTGAGCGAAATTCAGGCCATCGATATCATTGGTATTTGGGAGATAATCTTTAAACATATCCGCAATATTTTTTGCGCGAATAACATCCTGACTTTCGATAATTTTATTCCGTTCTGCATCTAAATTATTTCTTTCTTTGGTTTTCTGTTCAATATCACTCTGCAATTCTGCCTTTTGTTTTTTTGTTTTCGCCAACACATTTTTAAAACGCTCTGCAATCACTATATCGTTAATATCATTAATTTTTCCAGTCAGTTTGTTGATTCTGTCATCGAAATTAGCAATCACATTGTGAATATCTTTCGATAATTTCTGAATCAATTGATCGCGTCCTTTTAGTATGGCATTGCGATTCTCATCACTCAAATCATGAGCTTCCAGGGCTTTATCAATTTTACGGATTGATCGGAAAATATCTCCTGCTAAAAATTGACTTAATATTGGTGATAATTGTGATAAAGATTCACTTACCAATTCACTGAGTTCACGGCTATAGAACCTGATTCGCTCGGTTTTCTCTCCAATAGCTGTAATACCGGATGTTTGTCGTTCTGCCAAAAGCCAAATTTTATTTACAGTCTCATCCAAGGATTTGATATTAACTTTTGGATACTGGATTTCTTTTTGTGAGATGATACTCTCAGACATTTTTTAATATTCCTTTTTCACTTTATAAATTAATTTAAGAAATTATCTAGAGAGTTTTTTATATTCCGCCAATGCTTCATCAAAAATTTTAACCAATTTTTCAGCAGAACCTTGAACTTCTTTCCAGGGGCTAATAGCTTGCTTAAATGTTTCCTCAAACACTAAAAGCATCGATGCATTATCAATTTCAGCAAACGATTTTTTGGAGAGCTTAATTTGCATTAGCATTGTACTCCACATGAAATCCAAGTGTTTTAGGGCAACTTCTGCATCTTGCATACAGGTCTGAATACTAAGGCAGTGTAAGGATAAATTTTGGATTGCCGTTTGTAATGCACTTTTACCTTTAATTTTCTTTTGTAACTCTTTGACTTCCTCAATCAATTCATTTTTCCGTTTACGCGCATTTTCTGCTTTAGGACCAAAAATACCACCGGTAATCGCC
The DNA here is from genome assembly GCF_025384885.1 of Photorhabdus kleinii. Classification (NCBI taxonomy): domain Bacteria; kingdom Pseudomonadati; phylum Pseudomonadota; class Gammaproteobacteria; order Enterobacterales; family Morganellaceae; genus Photorhabdus; species Photorhabdus kleinii. Next base: position 55,843 of record NZ_JAJAFY010000031.1, on the reverse strand, counting down.
CAGCCAATAAGACTAGCCGCGCCAGAAAATGACAATTCAACATATTTATTATAGTCTTTTTGGAGTTGCTCAATATCTTTTTTCTTCTCATTGATCTCATCTTGCAGCTCTTTGATAGTTGCAGAAAGATTATTATCATCCATCAGTTTTTGCTTGATATCAACCTGTGGCAGTAATCCATCAGCTTTTTTGCCATCTGATAAAGTTCCACCAAACAGTGTGATTTTAAAGTCGGTTATTGCATCTTTAACTCGCTGGCTATTCTCCTTATGTTCTTTTATATCTTTCTCCATGCTTTCTAGGATACTTTTCAATCCGACTGCTACTTTTTTATCAACATCGGTATAAGTTATTTTAAATAATTGCTCATTGGTTGGTTTGCGATTATTGTATGTGTTTTTTAATGTCTCTATACTATCTGTAATCGGCATTTTTTCAATGATTTTGATTATTGACTCTCCCTTTTGGGTAATTTGTTTTCCTGCATTTTCCAGATCGATACTCTGTCGTTGGACTTTATCTTCTACCTCACTCCAGCTAAGCGCATGGTTATGAATTTCTTCAAATAAAGTCTTAATATTTTCAGGTTTCAAACCATCAATATCAGTATCATTGTAATGAATATATTCCTTTACCGCCGGCAAAGTAAAAGGAAGTTCCAAGCCATTTTTAACATATAATTTGATATTAATGAGGTCTTCTTTAGTAAAGATTCCCGCTGAACGGGCTGCTCCTTGTGCTTGGCCGGTTAATATGTTTAAAGTAGCAGCAGGAACTTCTGATTCAGGTAATTTATTTTCTTCTAAAGATTGATTTAATAACATATTGTTATCCATTAGTGTTGATGATTTATCAAATTAAATTTAACTACATATTTAATGTTATGAAAACCTTTTTATTTAATTACAATTAAAATAGGTTTGCTTACATGGACTTTAATGACAAAAGTAAATATTTTCATCCAAAAATTTATTTTAGTTTATTTTTTTGTTTCTTTACAGAAAACATTTCTCAAACTGAAATTTGACTTTAATGAGATTAAAGTAAAAAAAATTTAATAATATGGTCATGTATTTAAAAGTTAGATTGCCTATCATCATAGCTGAATGCATTCCAATCATTTTCATTTGGTTAGGCATTTCATTCTGTACTGTGCATTATGATAGAGGTGTTAACCCTATTTTAATGAGTGCAGAATATACCGCCTAGCTGTGCGGAATTGGTTACCTTGCTACAGATTTAAAGGAAAAATGGGTAAATTGAATAAATTACAGTCATATTTATGACGTTAGTTGTGTAAAAATTTTTCAATAGATGAAACACAATTGTCGCTTCATTTATCGAGCAGATAGGGGAAATTTATCGCATGCGGCGGCATCATAATCAACCAGCTCTTGTACGGATGCAATCGGAGCAGATTGATCTACTTTACCACCTGCTTTGGTAAATGCTTCTGGTGGAATGGTTTCTGGCACGCGTTTAATCGTGACTTCTACGTCAGAGACTTTCTGCCACTGTGGATGCCAGCGCTTCAATATGACCGTACATGGAATAATAAAGCACAAGAATTTTAGTCATATTGCTTTCTCCTATAAGGTTAAAAAGTGGCTGCGAAGTTTACAATAACGGCAGCCTGTTATTTAAATTCATCAATATTATTGATGGAATAAGGTGGAATGACCTTATTTTGCAAGAAAGATTTTCTTAACCGATAGAGTAAGTGTAGTGGTGATTTTTCGGCTTGCAGCAATAGAAAAGACCTGTGGAGTATTATTCCAACAGGTCATATATACCCGTTATCTTTCAAGTTGCCTCTTTGTTGGCTGCACTCGCTCACCCCGGTCACATAGTTATCTATGCTCCCGGGGATTCACTCCCTTGCCGCCGCGATGCATCTTGAAATCCATAGGGTATAGATATTAAGGATTTGAATAAGTTAACTGTACAAACGTGTTCTACGTTTTTTTACAACTTGAAAACCGATAATTAAAACCATAAACCAGATAGGTGTGATGATTAATGCTTGGCGGGTATCATCCCGTAAAGTGAGTAATATCAGAACAAATGCAAAAAATGCCAGACAGACCCATGACATGATAATACCCAATGGCATTTTATAGGTTGAAGCCTTATGTAATGTTGGGCGACGTTTCCGGTAAACCAAATATGAGCACAGGATCATGCTCCAAATAAACATAAATAGAATGGCTGAAACGGTAGTGACTAGGGTAAATACATGCATAACATCAGGAATTAAATAAATCAGCACCACACCACAGGATAAACATAAACAGGTGAAGATTAACCCTGATGCAGGCACAGAACGGCGTGAAAGGCGGCTGAATTGCTGTGGCGCATCGCCTTCTTTTGCTAATCCAAATAGCATGCGACTGGTGGAGAAAACCCCACTGTTTGCTGAAGAGGCGGCGGAGGTTAATACCACAAAGTTCACGATACTGGCGGCAGCGGGTAAACCGATTAGAACAAACAGCTCAACAAAAGGACTTTTATCTGCAATGATTGAACGCCACGGTGTGACTGACATAATAATTATCAGCGCCAGTACGTAGAAGGTGATAATACGAATCGGGATGGCATTAATGGCTCTGGGCAGCGATTTCATTGGATCTTTAGTTTCTGCGGCCGCTGTGCCTACTAATTCAATGCCCACAAAGGCAAATATAGCTATCTGAAATCCGGCAAAAAATCCACTTAACCCTTTGGGAAAGAATCCACCATCATTCCATATATTTGCCAGTGAAGCGGTATGACCGGCTGGAGATTGAAAATGCATGCCAATCAGAACAGCGCCTGTCACGATTAAAGCGATAATGGCAACGATTTTTATCATAGCGAACCAGAATTCCATTTCCCCGAATAATTTCACTGTAGCCAGATTAAGGGAGAGCAGTAGTGAAACACAGAGTAGGGAAGTAAGCCATTGTGGAAAATCTGGTTGCCAATAGCTGATATAGGAAGTGATTGCGACTACATCGGCGATACCGGTAATGACCCAACAAAACCAATAAGTCCAGCCGACGAAAAAACCTGCCCAGGGCCCGAGCAAATCGGCGGAGAAATCACTGAATGATTTATAATTCAGGTTTGAAAGCAATAGTTCACCCATTGCGCGCATCACGAAGAACAGCATGAAACCGATAATCATATAAACGAATATGATCGATGGTCCGGCGAGAGAGATTGTTTTCCCTGATCCCATAAACAGACCCGTGCCGATGGCGCCGCCAATAGCGATAAGTTGTATATGCCGGTTGCTTAGATTACGTTGCAACTGCGTTTCCCCGGTTTTAGCGGAAAGTGAAGTGTGTATATTTTCTGCCATAGTATATAGTATCCAATATTTTCTTAGGTAAATTGTTACGGCTCTTTAAGTGGCCTTATATATGATGATGTTTGCGAAAAATATTGTGACACAGATTACTATAGTAATAACAGTCTGATCTCACTTTAAAAACAAATTGGTTGCAATTTAACTTGTCAATGCTGTTGGAATTGAATGTGAATTATTCTTTTAGAAAAAAATAGTCATAATATATTGACGACAGCTTTGTGTAGAGGAATAATTACTTGTATTGGGTTGTTAGCTCAGTCGGCAGAGCAGTTGACTCTTAATCAATTGGTCCGGGGTTCGAGTCCCCGACAACCCACCAAGTTAAGGCCAATCAAACGCGTTAATTATTGGCGGCTACTCATGGTTGATAAGCTTTCTTAAGCGAGGGTCAGGCTTTCTGGCATGCAGAATTGAGTTAAGATTATTTCGATAAATCACCAAGATTGTCAATTTTGTGGAATATTCAACCCCGGTGATGATACATTGCTCATTAATTAAATTAGAAACGATAGCCGACAGTTATATTAAAACCGTTAGTAGATAAGTGATCTTTCTCGTTTCCGTCTTTAATACTAAAACGGCTACCTTCATAACCGGCAGTAATTGAGGTGTTGGTAGTTGGGTTGATAATAAAACCCGCGCCCCAACCTAAAGTGTTTTTGCTTACTGCTTCCTTTTCAATATATCCACCACTATAGTGTGGAGAAGGTTTATAGTGGGTGGAAGATTCTGCATTAATCCTGGATAATCCCAGTTGACCATATAAGCTAATATAGTTATTAATCCTATAGGTTGGGCCCGCCATTAGGGAATAGTACTTAACATCACTTTTTGAGTGATAATCTTTTGTCGTCTCTTTATCATCTCCTTTAGCAAAGGTAAATGATGATAATAGCCCCCATTGGTCATCCAATTCGTATCGATAACTCAATATTGCGCCATTTAGCGCACTCGCATCTTGTGGTTTCACATAGGCGTATCCGATTGAAGCTGTATGTTGTTCTGCTTGAGCAGGTAAAGTTATCGCAGATACAGAAAAGATAACTCCACAGCTTAATAACAATTTTTGCATTTCATTACACTCTATATACTTCTAAAATAAACGACTTTATAACTCATTTAAACGATTTGCTTACTAGCAGTTGTGACAAGTATCATAACTTACACCATTAGTATATATTTTTTGATTAAATTTAGATGTTATTTTCAAATAATTACATTATTACTGACTTTTTAAGGATAGAAATAGTGATAAAGATATAAATAATAAAGCTAGTATTAAAATCATCATGTATTAAAGGTAGAACAGTATTTGAGACGGTGGTAAGCAATATTTTCCTAGAGCTAATATACCCCATGGATTTCAAGATGCATCGCGACGGCAAGGGAGCGAATCCCCGGGAGCATAGGTAACTATGTGACCGGGGTGAGTGAGTGCAGCCAACAAAGAGGCAACTTGAAAGATAACGGGTATAAATGATGGGATTGAAAGTACGGTAGAATCCGTTGTTAAATTCTGTGGCGACTAACTGTCGCCACTTAAAATAGAGCAGATTTGTTATATCCGTTAATGGTTGGCTATATTTTTATTTGTCTATAGTTGATTTTAGCCATTGGATAAAGGCATTGACTTTCTCATTCTGTTGTTGAGGAAGGGTACAGGTATAGTAATATTGTTGACATAATACTTCAGTGTTGGGAAAGGGGGCGATTAATTCATTGTTTTCAATTTTTTCCCAAATCATATTTTTTCTTCCCATTGCAACACCTGCATGGTGTATTGCAGCAACGGCAGCTAAGTCGGAACGATCAAAGACAATACACTTTTGTGATGGCTCCAGTGTCATGTCAAAGTGTTCTGCCCAAGTATTCCACTCTTTGGTATCAGAATCGTAGCTCCATGCTTGTTTATCATGCAATAGTGTGCAGTATCGTAAATTATCAATATTTCCCATTAGATTATGTTGTTCGGCATACTGCGGGCTACAGACCGGGGTAATATATTCACTCATCAGATATTGATGTGATAATTCGTTGGATATAATATCATCAAAATAGATCGCAAGATCGATACCATAACCGCGGAAATTCACATTTTCATTACCGACTAAGATGTTCAGGTTAATGGATGGATATAGCTGATTAAAATCAGCCAATTTAGGCACTAGCCAGCATTGAGTAAAGGTCGGACGGGAGTAAATAGTCAGGTTACCCGATAACTCCTGATTTTTTATTTCCAGAATTTCCTGATTTAGGTGTTCCAGCGTTGATTTAATTGTCCAAAATAAACGCTTGCCTTCACTAGTTAATTCAATTTTTCTGTGAAAACGTTGGAAAAGTTTGAATCCTAACTCTTGTTCCAGAGAACTGATTCGATGGCTGACCGCACTGGCAGTGATAGCTAATTCGTCAGCAGCCAAAACAAAAGAGCAGTGGCGAGCAGCTATCTCAAATGTATGCAGCTTTGATAACTGGCTTCCATTGAGTAATTTATTTACAACCATGAAATTATCATCTGTGTACATATTTATCGTGTTTCTAGTTCATCGACGACGGATAATACAACCGTATCATTAAGGCGGTATGTTTCAGATAGTTTTAGTGATTTAAATCGCAAATAAAGTGAAAATTTTGATCGGTATCACTGAATTGACTCAATTTGATTCATGCATGACTATGTATTAATCATTTGTCAAAAATTGAATATTCATATTCAATAATGAAAATTCGTGTGACGAACAGAGGCTAACTGTGGGGAATGATTAAGTGGATTCACAACCTTGGGTGATTGGTACGTTACTCACAAGTATTGTGTTAATTGTATTTACGATAATTAAATTAAAAATTCACCCTTTTCTTGCGTTATTATTAGCCAGTTTTTATGTCGGTGCCTTAATGGGAATGAACCCTGTTGAAATGGTGAGCGCCATTCAAGGGGGAATCGGGGATACGTTAGGTTTTTTGGCCGTAGTGATTGGTCTGGGGACCATTCTTGGTAAGATGATGGAGATATCCGGCGCGGCAGAGCGTATTGGTATCACATTGCAAAAATGCCGATGGCTGTCACCCGATATCATTATGGTACTAATTGGTCTGGTTTGTGGTATTACGCTGTTTGTCGAAGTAGGGGTGGTATTGTTAATTCCATTGGCATTTTCTATTGCCAGGAAAACCAATACGTCACTGCTGAAATTAGCGATCCCGTTATGTACAGCGTTGATGGCGGTTCACTGTATTGTTCCTCCACACCCGGCTGCATTATTTGTGACGAATAAACTGGGTGCAGATATTGGTTCGGTGATTGTTTATGGGCTGATTGTTGGCCTGTGTGCAGCTTTGGTGGGTGGTCCATTATTTCAGAAACTTCTCGGTAGCCGTCTGCCTTTTAAATCGGTTCCGGCAGAATTTTCTGAAATTGCAGTTCGTAAAGAAGAGAATTTACCCTCTTTAGGCATGACATTGTTTACTGTGTTATTACCAATTGGGTTAATGTTGGTTAAAACGGTTACTGAATTAAATATGGAAAAAGGCACCACGTTTTATATGGTGCTGGAATTTATTGGTAATCCTATTACAGCTATGTTCATTGCCGCGTTTGTTGCCTATTACACCTTGGGCATCAAGCAAAGTATGGGAATGAGTATGCTGTTGACGAAAACAGAAGATTGTTTCTCTTCTATCGCCAATATTTTATTAATTATCGGCGCGGGCGGAGCATTTAATAGTATTTTAAAAGTCAGTGGCCTTAGTGAATCGTTGGCTGTTATTTTGTCGAGTCTGGATATGCACCCAATTCTTTTGTCTTGGTTGGTTGCCATTATTTTGCATGCGGCGGTTGGTTCTGCAACAGTCGCAATGATGGGAGCAACAGCGATTGTTTCGCCTATGTTGCCGTTATATCCAGATATTAGTCCTGAAATCATTACATTGGCTATTGGTTCCGGTGCTATCGGCTGTACTATTGTGACTGATTCACTGTTTTGGTTGGTTAAGCAATATTGTGGGACAACGCTCAGTGAAACTTTTAAGTACTATACAACCGCAACACTTATTGCGTCTGTGGTTGCGTTGATTGGGACGTTTCTTCTTTCTACCATTGTGTAATGGAAAGAAGCAACAGCTCAGTTTGAAAAATAAGAATAAGAAGTGCGAAGTGTCAATACCAGGGAAGCCTATAAAATAGGCAGCTTTTATAGCTAAAATAATAAACAAAATAAACATTAACGTAGTAATCGAAATAAGGGGAAGATAAAAAATAAATAAAATATGATGTGCTGATATTGGTAAGAAGTTGTAGTAAACATAACATATTGAATATAATAAAATTCTAATAATCGAAAAAGCAACAGTTGTTTTTATATACCCTATGGATTTCAAGATGCATCGTGACGGCAAGGGAGCGATCCCCGGGAGCATAGATAACTATGTGACCGGGGGGAGCGAGTGTAGCCAACAAAGAGGCAACTTGAAAGATAACGGGTATATACCAGGGAAACACTCATCTTGGGTTAATACATATATGAAAAGTACTGAAATTCAACAATTACTAAATGAACATCCGTTAGTAAAAAATTTGATGGAATTAGAGGAAATCTTCTGGCTTAACCCTTGTAATACCACCTTGAAAGAGGGATTGCCTTTTGTCGGTTTGGGCGCTGATGATGTTGAGGATGCTGAAGCACGCTTGGATCGTTTTGCGTCTTATTTATGTAAAGCTTTTCCGGAAACAGCCGTCACACATGGCATTATTGAATCAGAAATAGTGGCTATACCTACGATGCAAAAAACACTGGAGCAACATTATGGTGTGGGTATCACCGGGAGAATTTTGCTTAAAAAAGACAGCCACTTGCCCATTTCCGGTTCGATTAAAGCCCGTGGTGGAATTTATGAAGTGTTAACTCACGCGGAAAAATTGGCATTACAGGCGGGGTTGCTTTCTGAAAACGATGATTACAGCAAACTGTTTTCAGAAGAGTTTAGACAGTTCTTTAATCAATACAGCATTGCTGTAGGTTCTACCGGCAATTTGGGGCTATCCATTGGTATTGTCAGTGCAAAACTGGGCTTTAATGTCAGTGTGCATATGTCTGCCGATGCTCGTGAATGGAAAAAGCAGAAGCTACGTTCACATGGGGTCAATGTCGTAGAACATGAACAAGATTATGGGGTAGCCGTAGCCAGAGGGCGTAAAGAAGCCGAATCTGATCCTAACTGTTTCTTTATTGATGACGAAAACTCCCAAACGTTGTTTCTGGGATATTCTGTCGCAGGTGGACGGGTAAAGGCGCAGTTTGAGCAGATGAATATTGTGGTTGATGAAGATCACCCACTATTCGTTTATTTGCCGTGTGGTGTCGGTGGCGGTCCTGGTGGTGTTGCATTTGGATTGAAACTGGCTTTTGGTGATCATGTGCACTGCATTTTTGCTGAGCCGACCCATTCTCCCAGTATGTTGTTGGGGGTATATACTGGTTTGCATGACAATATTTGCGTGCAGGATATCGGAATCGACAATATCACTGCTGCTGATGGTCTTGCGGTAGGCAGGGCTTCTGGCTTTGTTGGGCGCGCGATGGAACGTTTGCTGGATGGGTTTTATACTGTTCAAGATCAGGAAATGTATAATCTGTTGGGCTTACTGAATCGTGATGAGGGTATCCGGTTAGAGCCTTCGGCGTTAGTTGGGATGGCGGGTCCTGCCCGTGTGAGTGGAAACCGTGATTATCTGAATAATAAGAACCTTTCAGCAGAAAAGATGAAACAGGCTACGCATTTGGTTTGGGCAACCGGTGGTGGTATGGTGCCCGATGATGAAATGACAAAGTACTTGGCGACAGCCAAAATCTAATTGGTATCTTTCACAGGGGCAATCCGGTTGCCAGCATCTGGTTTCTCAGGTTCAATATCCTGCTGGTCTCCAGGTTATTACTGAAAAACGCGTTGATTTGGTTTCCTACCCTGAAAAGTCATCTTCTTAATGTTTTTCAAGTGATATTCCCGCCAGCAGTTGGCGGGAATATATCAGTATATTTGTTACTTACATCAAACATTTTTGTAATTAAATGAATGTGTTCCTGAATATTTCCACAACGGTTCCCAGTAGGATTCTATGAAAGCTTTCACCGCATCTTCTCCCTCAATAAGATAGTTGAACTCCGAAAGATACCCTGGATAGAGATTATCAGAACCAACCACGTAGAGTTCATCATCAATTATTGTTACTTTTGCATGATTCCCAGGAGCAGGGGGAACTTTGGGATATACCGGACCACTCGCTTTAATTAAGGACCGGAATGGGCGTCCTATAGCACCTTCCTGTGGAAGTCTTTCAGAAAGAGACGGTTCTTTTAGCGTAGCAGTATAAGAACTTTCGTCCGCGCTTGGCCATTTGTATGTATTACCTTCAATCAAAAGATCTTCAGGTACTTTGTCTGTAAAGAAAAAAGGGGCAACCTCTATTCTTTTCAGTGCGGCTTGCCTGATTCCATCCGGATCTTTCAGCTTCTCATTGGTATGCTCATCATGTGTCAAATAGTATTTAAATAATTCAAACGTTCTTTTGGCTCCAGAACCAAAAGAATATTGATCACCAGAAGCACCTGCGGCTGCATCAAGTGGCGATACAACAATTTGAACTTCCAGCTCGGGGTTAGCAAGCAATGCTTCTATCAACCATCGGCACACATGGTGATCTCGCCATTGTTTTTTCCATGCACTGACAAGATCCTGTTGGGACATGCGGATTTTTTTCTTTGCATTCTTTATTATAAACTCTTTCATTATTTCGGAGCCTTTTTTATAATCCGTTCGCATATCAGGCCCAGACCAATATTTACCTACGGATAATATCCTGCTTGTTTTCTTATATTCTGGGTCCTTAGGTGGATTTTTTAGGCATTCTTCTTTTTTTCTGTCTATATATTCAGTAATGTGCTCTTTTTTTAATGGATCTGCCGGCTTTCCCACAATACCATTTGCATTAACCCATCGATTTTCATCTATATCAAAGAATTCTTTAGTTAAGAGGTCTGTATCAGCCTCCCACATGTTATTTAAAAATAATTGTGAGCTTAATGATGCCGTTCCTATAACTTTAACAGAGACATCATGAACTGGAGGGTAGTTTTTAAAAAGATCCATATTTAAATTATGGCCCCCGACAAATGATTCAATTCCATCAACTGCGATAATTTTTGTATGATTCCATGTCATTCTGGTATCAGCTTCTGGAAACATTTCCTCTGGCAGCACTTTCTTCTCTAATGATACTTTGAGTCCGTCTACTATCCTGTAAAACCGACCAATCCATATTTCAGGTATACACTCCCAATTATCTCTCCTTTCTTGAATTAATTTAATAATATCATCCTTCAATGCCAGATATTCAGGAGTACCTTCAAAGTATGAATTCACACCGTTTAACAAAGATGTCGGTGTTTGAGCGAATAAGAACCTTATCTGAGTTCTGTCCTTCCTGTCTATTTTTTTGGTAAATGCGCGATCGATAGCTGATAGGATAACTTTTCTCCACTCTGCATCCGGGGCATTCAAGGAGGAAATATCGCAGCGATAACGCATGTTTTCCAGAATGCTGACAATAGCCTCTTCAAATTCCACTGCTCTTTTAACCGCCTGTGGCATTATCTCTTTTCCAAAAGGAAGCCCCCATATTTTGGGAGTATCAAATATTTTTACATAGTTGATTTCACTTGTTTTATTAAAGTAACCGTCCAGTTTTTTTTGTAAACCATCCAATAAATTCATATATACATCCTCCAAGCAACAATTTTTTTACATATCAACCAACAGCCTGCCAGCATCAGGCAAGCTATTTATAATCATAATCAATTTTTGAGGGGGGGAAGTTAAAAAAGATAGAACCGACTTCGCATTTTTAAAGGGGAGATAAATCGATTTTTCTGAGTCATAGGTCCGTAATTCAGGCGATATCAACAATTCAATGAAGCCAGTTTTATTGAGGATGAGAATAAAATTGGCCTTGCTGTGTCTTATTGCGTTGAGCGGGAGATTTTGAGAGATTCCCTTTTATATCATGGGGATAGAGATATCAAAATTGTAATTAATAATTGCATAATGCGATAAAATGTTGCATTTTATACACGTGCATTTTATAACACATGTAGTACAAAATCCCAGAGGGGTAAACTAAACTATGGCTATCAGTATACGTTTGGATGATGATTTCGTGAATGATGTAAAAATTCATGCAGCAGCTTCAAGCAGAAGTGTACCTAAGCAAATCGAGCATTGGGCTAAGATTGGCCGCATTGCGGAGGATAACCCTGATTTGCCGTACTCTTTTATCCTTGATTCTTTACTGGCAAAAAGCGAAGTCAATAGCGGTAAGGTGTCGCGTTATGTCAGAAGGACAAAAAGATCCAAAGATTGAAGTTTATGAAACAAGACGTTTCTCTAAGGCATTATCTAAGTTATCTGAGGATCTTCTTACGATAGTAGAAGATGAGATTGATAGAATAATTGATAATCCTGAAATCGGTGAGCAGAAGAAAGGTGATTTAAGTTTCCTTCGAGTCCATAAATTTAAGTTAAATAACCAGTTAACATTGCTTGGTTACTGTTGGGTTGAAGAGAAAATAGAGTTATACCTGCTGAACTTTGGCTCTCATGAAAATTTTTATCAGGAACAAAAGCGACACAGAAAAGCAGATTTAAAGCTCATTGGATAGGGGTTCTATCCAATAAAGCGCGTTTCAAGGCTGCGTATTGCGTGGCCTTTTTTACACCACTCATTCAATAGACCCCTATTCACTTAAATCAAAGGCTACAAGCGGCCTATACCCTATGGATTTCAAGATGCATCGCGACGGCAAGGGAGCGAATCCCCGGGAGCATAGAGAACTATGTGACCGGGGTGAGTGAGTGCAGCCAACAAAGAGGCAACTTGAAAGATAACAGGTATATATCATTCTCAAGCAAAGTCATTGTTGTGTTATAACATTATTAGTTTGTTTCTGGTATGACCTGGCTATGCAGCTATTGATGATTTGCAACGAAGTGCATTTATTAATCTATATGAGAGAAAAAATATGCCTACACTTTTTGACCCAATTCGCATTGGTGATCTCGATTTGCCAAATCGCATCATTATGGCTCCTCTGACACGTAATCGTGCAGAAGGAGAAGGGCGTGTCCCTAATGCGCTGATGGCGGAATACTATGCTCAGCGCGTTTCTGCTGGTTTGATTATCAGCGAAGCGACTTCAGTAACTCCGCAAGGAGTTGGCTACGAGAATACGCCGGGTATTTGGTCAGATGAGCAAGTTGCTGGTTGGCGATTGGTCACGGATGCTGTGCATGCTGCTGGTGGGCGTATTTTTATACAGCTTTGGCATGTGGGGCGGATATCGGACCCTGTTTTCCTTAATGGAGAACGGCCAGTGGCGCCAAGTGCAATTGCGGCTGATGGTCATGTTAGCTTATTACGCCCAAAACGTCCTTTCGTGGTTCCACGGCCACTTGAGTTTGAGGAGATTCCCGGTATTGTCGAAGCATTCAGGCGCGGAGCGGAAAATGCGAAAACGGCAGGGTTTGATGGAGTAGAAATACATGGCGCCAATGGATATTTGCTCGATCAATTCTTGCAAGATAATGCTAATCTGCGCACAGATCAGTACGGAGGTTCAGTCGAAAATCGGGCTCGATTACTGCTGGAAGTGACAGACGCTTGTATTTCAGTTTGGGGCTCATCACGTGTTGGCATGCATTTGTCCCCACGTGGTGGTTATTACTCTATGGCGGATTCCAATCCTGTGGCGACGTTTGGATATGTAGCACGTGAACTTGGTAAACGAGGTATTGCTTTTATTTTCTCACGTGATGCTGTGGTTGATGGTGACTTAAGTAAGGTGATAAAAGAGGCTTTTGGGTCAATCTATATTGCTAACGAGGAACTTACTCAAGAAAGTGCCGAGCAAGTTCTTGCTGACGGCCGGGCTGATGCAGTGGCTTTTGGTCAATTATTCATCTCCAATCCAGACTTACCTCACCGGTTTTTGGTTAAAGCGTCATTTAATGAACAACAACCGGAAACTTTTATGGTTCCTGGGGCTATAGGCTATACTGATTATCCAGCGCTTACCTAGGTAAGGGGATATCTTACCCACAATGGATAGCCTAACATGAAAGATATTCGAATTGTTTTTCGGGGATGTTAATTTAAAGCTTTAATGGCGCTTTTTGGTTGAACGTCCCAAGATATCCGGCTGGCTCCTTTTATAAGAGCCGGTCATATTTCATTGCAGGATAATTTGAAGGAGAATGATAATGTCAGATTCATTAAATGTATCTATTGTTCGTCGTTTTTACGACTCTATGGGTGATATTGATGTTCTTCGCCAGATCATGGCGAGTGATATTATTTGGGATGTTACCGAAGGATCTCGGTATGGTGGGGTTTATGAAGGAATTGAGGATGTATTAAATAATTTTTTTGTGCCGTTTTTAAATGATATTGATGAGTTTGTGGTGGACAGTTCTGAATATTTTGAGTCAGATGATCATATCATTGTTCTGGGTAATTATTTGGGACGGGTGAAGCGTGGCAAACGGTTTATTTCTCGTTTCGTTCATATATGGACAGTGCGGGATGGGCGGTTAGTTAAATTACAACAAACTGCCGATACGCTTCAAATTGAGCGTGCTCATACAGATTATGCTATTCGGTGACATCGGTTATTATGCCAGCAATATTAACTGAGCCAAACAATAGCATAGGGTGATCAATTTTGCTAAGCACTTTGTCCAGGCTCGAACTTATACGAAAATAGGTGATATTGGTTATTTTGATATTTTGTTTTATCTTCACCTTGTTGTTTGAGCAGTTTTATCAGCAATTTTCCGGTGTCCCTGCCTATTTGGGGATAATCAATGCGAATTGATGTCAGTGTTGGCTGTGTGTGGTCACAATTATCTGAACCATCCAGACAAGCAACAGCCAAATCAGCGGGTATTTTAAGTAGACGCCGCTGACATTCAAACATGACTCCTAAAGCAATCACTTCATGACTACAAATCACACCTTCCAGTTCAGGTTGACGTAATAACATTTCAGTAATTGCCTGGCGACCAAATTGCATGCTAGCCGTATCCGAAGTAGTGATATTTTGGTCAGCATTCTGATAGTGATGCAGCATGGCTTTATGCCAGCCATTAATTTGCTGATTGCGTAAACGGCTGTCCATTTGGGCGCCAATATAACCGATATGCTTGCGGCCATTATTCAACATATGTTCAGTCAACGTATAGGTAGCTGCGGAAAAATCGGTTTCTATATTAATCGTCGTCTGCTGTTGATGAGAGCTTGCAACATTAATAATGGGAATATTGATATGAGAAATATTGCTGTGGGTTTTATCTGCCAATTGCGAACTGAAAATCACCAGTGCTGCTGCATTGCTTTGCAGTAGTGTCATGATAATTTCGGTTTCTTTATTATGGTTATATTCATGACATCCAAGCAAAACTTGAAAGGCATGTTTATTCAGCACTTGTTGCAGTGACTGTATAAATGTAGCGCTAGCTTTATCTGTCAGTGAGGGCACAAGTACTGCAATAATATTACTTTGGCCCGAAGCAAGTACGCCGGCAGCGCCATTTGGGATATATCCCAATTCTTGTATAGCGTGTTCAATTTTTTCTCGCAATTTATCCGATACCACTTCTGGTGTTCTCAATGCGCGTGAAACTGTCATTGAACCGACACCAGCATACTTAGCAACATCTTGTAATGTTACTCGCCCTGTATTACGGCGTTTTCGTGTCTTTTTCATCAAAATATTTTTCTATTTTTTTAATTAACGGCTATGAATTTGACGATGGGATTCTACCTGATCTCAAGCAAGCCGTGGGGAAAAAACCATGATGTACTTTCGCTTTATGGTGAATTAATCAAATAACAAATGATAGCGGTATCACAATTATGAGTTACGATCATAGATAGCGCTATCATTTGTGACTAATATCACTAGCAGAAGATAAAGATAGAAAACAGAAAACAGAAGATAGAGGGTAAGAGGGTAGGTAGAGCGGAATGAGATTTTAATTAGGGGAGATTGATGCTAAAGACGTTACTCACCCAAGATGTGATCCAAGTGATACCGGATGCTAAAAATTGGCGCGAAGCAATCGCGATTGCTTGTCAGCCTCTGGTGGAAAATGGTGCCATTTCTTCTTGTTATATTGATGCTATTTATCGTTCGCATGAGGTAATTGGTCCCTATTATGTTGTTGGGCCGGGAATTGCTATGCCACATGCCAGACCGGAACAAGGGGTTAACAAATTAGCTTTAGCGTTAACTGTGATTAGCAAAGGAGTGGAGTTTGGTTCTGAAGAAAATGATCCGGTTAATTTGTTGATTGTCTTGGCAGCAACTGATAGCAACAGCCATATCGAAGTGATCGCTAAACTTGCCGAACTATTTGATAATCAACAAGATATTGCATTACTGATGAGTGCCAAAAGTAAAGAAGAGATTCTTGCCGTGATTAACAAGTATTAAGTCGTTATTTTTGCTATGGGGTAACAGTATGAAAATCACTGTCGTTTGCGGACATGGGTTAGGTACCAGCTTGATGATGGAAATGAGTATCAAAAATATTCTGAAAGAGATGGGAATAGATGCCAGTGTTGATCACGTCGATCTGGGGTCAGCAAAAGCAACTCAAAGCGACATTTTTGTCGGTACTAAAGATATTGCAGAACAACTGGTTATTCAGGCAGTCGATGGCAAAATTGTTGCGCTGGACAATATGGTGGATAAATCGGCAATGAAAATACGTCTGTCCGTGGCATTAGTTGAACTTGGTGCACTGTAACCGGGGGATTGTCATGGAATTTTTTCATTTTCTGATGAGTGATGTTCTGTCAGAACCGGCGATTTTGGTGGGGTTTATCGCGCTTGTTGGTTTGATCGTGCAAAGGAAACCGGTGACTGAATGTATCAAAGGTACTATAAAAACCATTATGGGGTTTTTGATCTTGGGGGCGGGTGCTGGATTAGTCGTCTCTTCACTGGGGGGTTTTGCTGAAATTTTCCAACACGCTTTTGGTATTCAGGGAGTCGTACCAAACAACGAAGCAATTGTTTCCATTGCGCAAAAGAGTTTTGGTAAAGAAATGGCAATGATCATGTTCTTTGCTATGGTGATCAATATCTTGATTGCACGTTTTACACCGTGGAAATTTATCTTTCTGACTGGGCACCACACATTATTTATGTCCATGATGGTCGCGGTGATTCTGGCAACAGCAGGGATCAAAGGCGCGATGTTGGTGGCTATTGGTTCTGTGGTTGTTGGCGTTGCTATGGTTTTCTTCCCGGCGATTGTCCATCCATATATGAAGAAAGTAACAGGTTCTGACGACGTTGCCATTGGGCATTTTTCCTCGCTTTCCTATGTTCTCGCTGGTTTTATTGGCAGCAAACTAGGAAATAAGGCCCATTCAACCGAAGAGATGAATGTTCCGAAAAGCTTGCTGTTTCTGCGTGATACACCGGTTGCCATCTCTTTTACGATGGCGATTATTTTCATGATCAGTTGCTTATTTGCTGGTGGTGATTTTGTGAGGGAAGTCAGTGGTGGGAAAAATGGATTTATATTCTCGCTAATGCAATCTATTACCTTTGCCGCAGGTGTATATATTATTCTGCAAGGTGTGAGAATGGTTATTGCAGAAATTGTTCCTGCATTTAAAGGAATTTCTGACAAACTGGTCCCAAATGCTAAACCTGCGTTAGATTGCCCGGTTGTCTTTCCTTACGCCCCTAATGCAGTATTGGTAGGATTCTTGAGCAGTTTTGTGGCTGGTGTTATCGGTATGTTTGTACTGTATGCACTCGGTATGACGGTCATTATTCCCGGTGTTGTGCCGCACTTTTTTGTTGGTGCGGCGGCCGGGGTTTTTGGTAATGCGACAGGGGGGCGTAGAGGCGCTATTCTTGGGGCTTTTACTCAGGGCTTTCTGATTACCTTCTTACCCGTATTTCTGTTACCCGTTTTGGGGGATATCGGTATTGCCAACACGACATTCAGTGATGCTGACTTTGGCGCATTGGGCATTCTGTTAGGTATTATTGTTCGTTGATTGTGGAGTATCTGGATCTTGGAATTGAAACAGGGCTATAAACACCCTGTCTCTTGTCAAAATGTTGATGTAAACCATTCGACCATGATAAAGCACCCGTCAGTGCTCATGAGAATTTCTTGGTTTCATCGTTTTTTATATAAAGTCTTCAACAGAAATAGAAAAGTAAATTTTCAAAAAAATGATTATTTAGTCACGTTTTTAGCCCTTTATTTTGATTTATCAAATTGTTATCCATATATCAGTTAGGGGAAATTTAAGCAAAATTCAGGTTAATTAAACAGGTCAGAGAGAAATATGTAATAATGAAATCGATTATTTATAGCAAAATATGGCCTATAGATTGAAGGTATTGGGGGGGAATATAAAGATCATAACTATTCTCTTTGCAAAGTGTTCTTAACTCAATTGCTGAGCTAACTGATAGTTTCTCATAGATACTTTCGAAATATTTTTCCACAGTGCGATATGAAATTTTCATTTCGTCAGCGATATATCTATTACTAACGCCACGGCAGAATAAAAAAATGATTATCCATTCTTTCTCTTTTAATAGATTGTTAGGTTGTTGAAATCGAATTGATATAGGAATATTGTTCTCCATATAATGAGATACAGTAAAATTATGTATTTCTCTTGCGTGAGCAATTATACCAATACACTGTTTATTTTCATCCATTAACGGATATTTATCACAGAAATAGGATGTGGCTTGTTCATTTTTTGCTTGAGGGTAAGTGCTAAGAGATGATATTCGTTGCATACCCTGTAACACCTTATGATCATGTTCCTCAAAAAGATGAGAGAATTGATTCACTGGTGAAGGTAATTCTTTATCGGTATACCCAATAATATCAATATTTTCAGGTAGCTTATTAGCTTTGATAAACATTTTATTTGCATAAATAAAGCGGAACTCCTTATCTTTTACAAACCACGGTTCTGAGCTTTTATCCCACATATTAGTTAATTGAGGAGTAATAAAAGGGACTTTTTTACATCCTGATTGACTCATATTTGACCTTTATAACATTATTACCTTATAAAAAATTTGAATAAATAGACGATATTTATAAGTAAGACAATAAGAACCTTTTTGGTGCATAGAGATCAAAACTATTTAGTCGGCAATATTCCTCCAGTTGTGAGTCTGAGTTAACTTTCAATTTATTATAAATCTTTCTTATATATTCCTCTATGGTTTTATCTGAGATTTTGAGTAATTGACAGATTTGTGTCCTACTATATTTTTGTAGAAAAAGAAAGACAATTTCCCATTCCTGTTCAGTAAGGAGATGAGTCGGCGATTGAAACATAATAGAAGTAGGTAGTTTACTGTGAAATAGCCGAGCCAGTGAATTATCCTGAACTTTCCAGGCATGGAAAAGAATACCGATGCATTCACCTTTATCATCATCGAGTGGAAATTTTTCCTGGAAATAAGATGATAAAACTTTATCTCGCCCAAAGACATGTGTCTCTAATGATAAAATACTTTCTCTATTTTTTATTACCTGCAAATCATGTGTAATAAAATCTTTGGCAAATTCATTGCCTCTCCAGGGAATATCACTATCATATTTACCTTCATAATCATAGTTGGCATTTATATTTTGGAGTTTAATTAATGCACTATTACCATAGAGAAAACAGGAAGATTTATCTTTTACTCCCCACGGTTCATTGCTTGCTTCCAATGTGTTGATTATTTGTAACGAAGTGGTTGAATTTTTTCTAGTCATATTTGTGTAATATTTTGATTTAGGAAAACATAATGCTTTCTTGTTGCAAAAATTTTTCTGGTGTGTCGAGATCAACATCGTTAAGACAACAATATTCTTTTTGTTTTTGGTCGATGTATTTTTGTAAAACACAGACAGGTTAGAGAGAAATCTTTTTCTTTATTGGCATCAAAGAGAGTATTAATACAACTTCCTGAATTTTCATATTTTGCAATAGGCGAGGGTAACTCACTTGCTGAAAGTTCGGTAATATCAGAATTTTCAGATAAGTTGAGTCGTTGGCAAAAAAGCGGATTTGCATAGATAAATTTTGACCGGCAATGTTTAGTTTCCCAAAAATCATGACTATTTTCCCACATGTAAACTAATTGCGGAGTAATATTATTTTGTTTATTTTTTATATTTAACATGGCAACTCCTTAATGAGTCTTTAAATCATTATCTGAAGCGTTTTTTTAATGATTACACTTAAAATAACCTGAATATATAAGAGATTGCAATGATTAATTCGTAAAGAAATAAAATTTATTGATTTTTACACATATCTGTTAATTAAATAGTTTATTATTCTGTGTAAAAAATACCTCTATGTAAAAAATATAAGTATTAATATTGTTTAGTTCTGAAATTATTTAAATCGTCTTTATACAGGTTTGATTTAATCCTTAACATCTCTTTCTCTGTTTTTATTTTCCTTGGCTGTCGAGATCATATTGTATAGCTTGTACTCAATGAATTAAGACGTTGCTTGTAATAATAGTAAATCAATGAACATGATCAGATTAGACTCGAATGAAGTTATTTCGTTGATTTCTGCATCGAAATAAATTGCCTCGTCATACAGTGCAAAGTGCACATCAGCTAGTGACGCCAATGGATTAGCAGATGAGCGGGTAGAGGATGCGGATCACCCCTCAACGTCAATTAACGGGAAAAGTAACATGTAACTTTTAAACGTGTGAGTACACTCGCAAACCAAATTTTGTTGCAAATGATTGGCGGAGGAGGGCAATAATGGGTCATAATATTGAGGTTTAAAAAATTTATAAAAGGCATCATTGATGACGACATGGATAAAATCTGGTAGTGATCTGAAAAGCTGGATATTGTATCTAGCTGATATACCAGATCATTCTGCATAGAGAATCGTCTACCTGTGTTACCAGTTTGTTAGATTTGCTGTCTGCCGGGTTCCTCTAGCAAAGATAGAGAGATTAAATGTTTATTGGAAGCCGGCAAACATTGCTGCATCAACATCCTTCCTTAGTGATTTGAACCAGATATCAATCTGACGGACATGTCCTTTTGTTAAAATGGTTATTGGGCCTATCGCAGCGATTTTTGTTGGTAATTCTAGCCAAAAAGTCTTATTTGGTGGGGATCGGTTAATTGAATCACTATTTTTCTTTTGGCCTTGTGATGGTAAGAATAGGGGGGGGATTACCGGAGAACAGACATTGAATATCTATCCATTACGCAGCTTGAGCATAGATCAAGTACAGAAACAGAGCTTTCATACAGTCATCTGCCGCCATTTCGGTGCAGGTTTAATTACTATGGGGGATTTAGGGTTGGTTCCGGGTCTTAATCAGTTACAGATAACGCAGCATGTTAAATGCGTTGAAACAAAGAATATTTGGGATAGACCATAATGGGTCAGCGAAGACATCTAACGCAACACGAAGTGGAAAGTATGCTGGAAATGGCGAAAAAGAGCCCTAATGGGGAGCGCGACTATTGTCTGGTATACATGAGTTTTGTTCATGGCTTACGTGTTAGTGAAGCTAGGTATCTACGGATATCTGATCTGGATTTGGAAGATGGAAGTTTATATATCCGGCGTTTAAAAGGCGGATTTTCTACTATTCATCCTCTTTTGGGCTATGAAATCCAGGCGATCAGGGAGTGGCTAAAAGTCCGTAAAACCTTCCGAGGGGCAGAAAGTGATTGGTTGTTTCTGTCGCGTACCGGAAAACCACTAACTCGCCAGCGCATTTATCAAATTATTAGTCAGTTAGGGAGATTGGCTAATATTTCCGTAGGTTCTCATCCGCACATGTTGCGCCATGCCTGCGGTTTTGCACTTGCAGATAGGGGAATAGATACGCGGTTGATACAAGATTATCTTGGGCACAGCAATATTCGCCATACTGTGCGGTATACTGCCAGTAATGCAGAGCGTTTCCACGGTGTTTGGGGTGTAAAAAGGAATCGGCATCGGGAATTACACTTTGATTATGTCCCACAGGAAAATGCTTGTTCAATTGAATAAGCGATTCTGATGTATGCGCCTGTTAAGGCGCATACATAAAAACCATCTGTAGAACTCGCTTTTCTTCTTCTTCACCCCGTAAAAATAAGCGTTTCGGAAACCCTTCAACTATTTCCAGAATAGGGTAAATAACCGGTCTAAAATCTAGGGTATTTAATGCCGCAGTTTCGCTGAGACTTGTTTGGATTGCCTCATTGATAAATGCGGTTAAACCTGTTCCATCTGTCGATGAAAAAAATGTTTCACAGAACCCTCAACATCGACATCTCTGCCAGCATAGGCAAGCACACTCATCTTGGGAAGGTTGGTGAATGGCAAGTGAGTTATTGGTTTACCAAATCTGTTAAACCGAAGATAGACAAAAAACGATGGCAGAAAAAATGTGAGTAATCTCAAAAAATTGCGATTTTATTTCACATAAGTATTGAATGAAAATTAGTCATGTCCCACACTCGTTGAAACGTTTCAGTTTTTTATCTCTTTTTTCTTTTATTGGACTTAATGCTTTTTTCTCTACGTATAAACTGAAACGATTCTATTTTTGGTAATAGGGAGAAAATTATGTTCCAGTTGGCTCTGCAAAATATCCATACTGGCGCAATTGCAACCAGTAAAGAGGATGCCATTCGCCAAGTGGCGGCCATGTTAGCCGCGAGTGGTAACGTCAGTGATGCCTATGTTGACGGCATGTTGCAACGTGAAAAGCAAATTTCCACCTACCTTGGCAACGGTATCGCCATTCCGCATGGCACGCTAGATACCCGTGATCTGGTCATGAAAACCGATGTACAGGTATTTCACTTTTCACAGGGTATTGAATGGGATCAAGGAGCGATGTGTTATGTGGTTATTGGTATCGCCGCGCGTTCCGATGAGCATTTGGCACTACTGCGTCAGTTAACACACTTACTGAGTGATGATCGTATTGCAGAGCAGCTAAAAACGATTGAGTCAGCACAGGTACTGCATAGCTTGCTAATGGGAGAAGTTCAGCAGGCTGAGTTTAAATTCGATACCAGCTTGATCACGTTAGATGTTAATGCCCGCGATCTGATGACATTACAGGCATTGAATGCCGGGCGGTTACAGCAAGTGGGGGCCGTAGATACGACCTTTGTCAGCAAAGTGATTAACAGCAAACCACTGGATCTTGGGCAGGGCATTTGGCTCAGTGATAGCCCCGCCGGTAACTTAACCAGCGCTGTGGCAGTGAGCCGATTATTCACGCGGGATAACGAGCCGGTGGTGATGTTGCTGACGGTTGCGGTTGCTGACGACCAACCGCTAAATGTGTTGCACCACCTAAGTAACTTGCTATTAGCACAAAAAGCGGAATGTTTGCTGAAAGCTGATGCGCCGACAGTGCTGACATTACTGACCAGTGGCGTACTGGCGCAGAGCGCCATATCCAGCGGGGAATTTGTCCTGTGCAACGAACATGGCTTACATACTCGCCCAGGTGCTCTGTTGGTTAATGTTATCCGGCAATTTTCCAGTGAAATTACCATCATCAATCTTGATGGTGCCGGTCAACCGGTAAACGGCCGTAGTCTGATGAAAATCATGGCATTGGGCGCTAAAAAAGGCCATCGGCTTCATGTTACTGCCAATGGTGATGATGCGCAGCAGGCGATAGCGGCCATTGGCGAAGCGATTACTTCCGGTTTGGGGGAGGGACCGCGAGAGTAGAAATCCCCAATTTGCCGTGATAATGGGGCGCGTCGATCTACAACCCTTTTAGCTAACAGCAGGAGAAGCATAATGAAAATGCTGATTATCGTTGATCCTTCACTCGGACTTGCCGGAAGTTATCTGGTGAAAACAATCCTCAGTGCCGCTGCGGCGGAAAACGGACTGATACTAACAGAAAATCCAGCAGAGGCCGATTTGGTGGTCGTGACCGGCAGTCGCATCCCCACCGATAACACATTGAACGGTAAGCTTGTTTATCTCGGCGACACGGAACAGGCATTGCATGCGCCGAAAAATTTCTTTCAGCAGGCAAAAGCTGACGCGAAGCCGTATCAGATACCGGCAACTGACATCAGTTGTGATACAAAACGGATTGTTGCGGTGACTGCTTGTCCTACAGGGGTAGCGCACACCTTTATGGCCGCGGAGGCCATCGAAACCGAAGCCAAAAAGCGCGGTTGGTGGGTAAAGGTGGAAACGCGCGGCTCAGTAGGTGCGGGCAATGTTATTACGCCGGAAGAGGTGGAAAAAGCGGATCTGGTGCTAGTCGTTGCCGATATTGACGTAGATCTGGCGAAATTTGCCGGAAAACCGATGTACCGTACCTCCACCGGGCTGGCGTTGAAGAAAACAGCGCAAGAATTTGATAGAGCGCTAGCCGAAGCCAGGCTTTTCGAACCGGAAGGGCAAAATGTTAAAACTGACCGGAGGGAAGAGAATACCGGTATCTATCGTCACTTGTTGACGGGCGTCTCTTATATGTTACCGATGGTGGTGGCGGGTGGCCTGTGCATTGCATTGTCATTTGCTTTTGGCATCACTGCATTTAAAGAATCGGGTACATTGGCGGCGGCGTTAATGCAAATCGGTGGTAGCTCAGCTTTTGCTCTGATGGTCCCTGTACTGGCTGGTTACATTGCTTTCTCGATCGCTGATCGCCCAGGTCTGACACCCGGTTTAATTGGCGGCATGTTGGCAACTAGCACGAACGCGGGATTTATTGGCGGTATTATTGCGGGTTTCCTCGCCGGTTACGTAGCGAAGTTGCTTAACACCAAAGTGAAATTGCCGCAGAGTATGGCAGCATTGAAACCGATCTTGATCATTCCGCTATTTGCTAGCCTGATCACTGGCCTGATTATGATTTACGTTATTGGTAAACCTGTCGCCGGTATCATGGCGGGGCTAACGTATTGGCTTTCTCATATGGAGACAACCAACGCACTCCTGCTAGGAGCCATTTTAGGCGGGATGATGTGTGCTGATATGGGGGGAGCGATAAACAAAGCTGCCTATGCGTTTGGTGTCGGCTTGCTTAGCTCGCAAACCTACGCGCCAATGGCTGCCATTATGGCTGCGGGGATGGTTCCCCCGCTGGCTATGGGAGTGGCGACACTGATTGCCCGGCAGAAGTTCGATAACGTTCAGCGGGAAAGTGGTAAAGCCGCATTGGTGTTAGGTTTATGTTTTATTTCCGAAGGCGCGATTCCCTTTGCTGTCCGTGATCCGATACGTGTGCTCCCATGTTGTATCGTTGGTGGTGCGGTGACGGGAGCCATCTCTATGGCAATAAGTGCGCAATTAATGGCACCGCACGGTGGCCTGTTTGTGCTGTTGATTCCAGGTGCTATCACACCAATACTGGGTTATTTGATGTCGATTATTGCTGGTACTTTGTTGGCAGGATTGATCTATGCACTGCTTAAGCGTCCAGAAACGACCACAACTAAAACATAAAAACAGAAATTATTAGTTATCAAATTAAAATCATTGAAATTTAAGAAAATTACCTATTTATTCGTGACCTCATTCGCATTTTTGCTATTTTCCGATTGTTATTTGCCTCCTTAAATTAGATATAAATATATTCAAAAAAATGAAGAATTATTATGAGTCATGGGCTGCTTAAAAAAGAGGGGGTTGCACAAGCGTGCCTGGCACGTTATCTGCTAGGTGAGCGCTGTGGTAATCGGTTGAAAACGATTGAAGAGCTGTCATCTGACTATGGGTTATCTGTTGGGTTAGTTCAGTTTGCATTAAAAAAACTGGAGAGTTCTGGTGCGGTTTATGTGGAACGACGGGGGCGCAATGGTAGCTATTTGGTCAGTATGGATCACAAAGCACTGTTAGCCCATGCTGATATTAGTAACGTGGTTTGTGCAATGCCGCTGCCTTATACCCGATTGTATGAGGGGCTGGCAAGCGGTCTGAAAGCGCAATTTGAGGGCATTCCATTTTACTTCGCCCACATGAGAGGTTCAGATGCTAGGGTGGAATGCTTGCGTAAGGGTATTTATGACTTGGCGGTGGTATCACATTTGGCGGCGCAAACTTATTTGGAACAAGGTGATGTTTGTACTGTACTTGAATTGGGACCACATACCTATGTTGGTGCACACCAACTGATTTATCGCAAAGGAGGTGAACATAATATCCGTCGTGTTGGGCTGGATCATCGTTCTGCCGACCAGAAAATCATGACTGAAGTGTACTTTGCCGGGCAGGATATCACGTTGGTGGATATTTCTTACCACGAGAGCCTGTATAAGGTAGCGAAAGGTGACATTGATGCCGTGATCTGGAACGTCAGCAGAGAAGTTGAACTCAGTTCCAGGGAGCTTATTGCAGTACCGCTCCATGGAAGTGCATGTTTTATCCGAGCCTCTGAAGCGGTGATTTTAACCAGAGCTGATGACATTCTGATGCAACAACTTTTACGTACGATGGTAAATACAACAGAGTTATTAGTTCATCAACAACGTGTACTGGCAGGTCAGCAGGACCCAAGCTATTAATTTGGCATAGATGGCGTTAACGAATGGAAAATCGACTGAATTTGCTCTATCAGGGAAATGTCATTGATCAGGATATTCATGATGGCATGTTACAAGTTGTGGCTCAGCTTGAAAACGATTGGGAAATTCCTGTCAGGAATGCGTTAGGAGAAATAGTAATAACACATATGGCCAACGCGTTAATGCGCTCACGCCGGGGAGAACAAATCAGTTCAATGGATACTGAACTGCTGATGGAAGTGCGTCAATCGAGAATCTTTTCTCATTTGCAAGCGATTAATGCTTCGCTATTAGTACATTTTGACGTGCAATTACATCCCTGTGAGGAGGGGTATCTGCTGGCAAACTTGTTTAGCCTTTGGGCGGCAAAGGGGCAGTGATAACACGACAACAGAGATGAAGGATTTTTTTTTCCATCAAATATTCAAAAAAATGATGATTTAACATCTAACTTATTGCAGTGGCATTGATCGCCGAAGGAGTACAGGAGGTACAGCATGTTTATACATGCGCTGAACAAACAAAATCCGGCACTGATTGAGGCAGCTCAGACATTATGGGCGCGAGGGGTCTTACTGCCTGATACTTATGTTATTGACGTTGATCAGGTTTTAGAAAATGCCAGACGATTGCTTGCGGTAGCGGAGCATTATGGTATTGCTCTCTATCTGATGACCAAACAGGTTGGGCGTAACCCTTGGTTGGCTCGTAAACTGATGGAACTGGGTTATCAGGGTGTCACCGCAGTGGATTTTAAAGAGGCCAGAGTCTTGATGAGTGGGAAAATCCCGGTGACTCATGCAGGCCATCTGGTACAGATCCCTCGTAATATGGTCTCCTCAGTGATGCAGCAACATCCGGAAGTGATCACAGTATATTCTTTAGAAAAAGCGGAGGAAATTTCCAGTTTGGCGCAGCATGAGGGAAATGTGCAACGCATTATGCTGAAAATCTATGATGATCATGATCATTTATATCCAGGTCAGGAAGCGGGTTTTCACTTGTCGGAATTGCACACCATCGTTCAGCGCATCATGGCAATGCCCGGTGTAAAACTGACGGGGTTGACACATTTTCCTTGCTTGTTGTGGCAAGAGGATCAGCAGCAGACACTGCCAGCGCCAAACTTATTTACTTTACTGAAAGCAACAGACATTTTACGACAAACTGGGATTGAGGTGACGCAGATAAATGCGCCGTCGGCGTCAAGCTGTAGCACACTGCCGCTACTGGCAAAGTATGGCGTTACCCATACCGAGCCTGGACATGCGCTAACAGGAACAATCCTTGCCAATTTTCGGGGAGAGCAGCCAGAGCGCATCGCTATGCTCTATCTGACGGAAATATCCCACCGATTTAACGGTAACAGTTACTGTTATGGAGGCGGTTATTACCGTCGTGGACGGGCGCATAACGCGCTGATATTCCTGCCAAACGGCCAGATTACCGCCACGCACCTGTTACCGATGGATGACACCAGCATTGATTACCATTTTCCTCTGAACGGTGAATTTCCGGTCGGCTGTGTTGTCGTGCTGTGCTTTCGCACCCAGATATTTGCTACTCGCAGTGATGTGGCGTTGGTTAGCGGTATCCAGTCAGGGCATCCGGTCTTGGAAGGGCTTTATGACAGCCAGGGAAACCCTATCCCGATTAATGGAGAAAATGGCCTGTGAACAGACGCAGTTCCACTCTCTTCGTCTGAGGACTCTCTTACTCATGACCCAGAAAAACAGAATTGATGCATCTGGCTATACCTATGCACATGAGCACCTGCATCTCGATTTATCGTCATTTAAAAACAGCATTGACTGCCGGCTGGATCAGTACGACCTGATTTGTGAAGAGATGAAAACGCTGGTCAGCCTGGGTGTACACAATATTGTGGAGATGACCAATCGTTACATGGGACGTAACCCACAGTTTATGCTGGATTTGATGCGGGACTCCGGCATTAATGTAATAGTTTCAACTGGCTATTACCAATCTGCCTTTTTTCCTGAACATGTAGCACATACCACAGCTCGACAACTGGCGGATGAAATGATCGCTGAGATTGAACAGGGTATCGACGCTACGACGCTGAAAGCCGGAGTCATTGGGGAAATTGGTTCCAGCAAGGGGGTAATTACGCCTGATGAAGAGAAAGTATTTTATGCGGCGGCGATAGCCCATTTGGAGACCGGGCGTCCTGTTTCGACCCATACGACATTAAGCACAATGGGTCTTGAGCAACTGGCATTACTGAAAAAGCACGGTGTAGATGCTGAACGCGTAGTGATTGGTCACTGTGATCTTAAAGATAATCTGGACAACATCTTGCGCATCATTGAACAGGGGGCCTACATCCAGTTCGACACGATTGGCAAAAACGATTACTACCCGGATGAAAAGCGGATCGCTATGTTACAGACTCTGGCCCAACGTGGCTTGCTTAACCGCGTCATGTTATCGATGGATATTACCCGTCGTTCTCACTTAAAAGCCAATGGTGGCAATGGATTTGCTTATTTAATTACCACCTTTGTGCCGATGCTAAACCGGGCTGGATTAACGCAAACCGATATTGATTTGATGTTACGTGATAACCCAATGCTATTTTTCAACTAAAGGAAAAACATATGAGATTTGTTATTGGAGGACAAATTGAGAAAGAAAAAATTGCTGAAACTTTACGCCGTCTGGCCGGGGATAAAACCTTATCCATTACCGTGATGGGTGACATAGATGCCGCTATGGCGCTTAAGAGTGGTGATGCGGATTACTACTTGGGAGCCTGTAATACCGGTGGAGGCGCTTTGGCAATGGCAATTGCGATTGTTGGTATTGACAAATGCGCCACCATCAGTATGCCAGGGAAGATCCTGCCTGATGAAGAAATTATTGCCCATGTTAACGCCGGGAAAACGGCATTTGGTTTTACTGGTCAGGATATAGACGCGGTTATTCCGGTGGTTATCAAGGCTATTCTTTCTTCATGAGGACAGGAAAATGGAATATGAATTTTTCACTCGCTTAATGGAAATTGATCCGTTTAAAGCGGGTTTGTTAGCGGTGATTGGTGGGATATCTGCCATGATGGCTAACCGCGGTATTGCTGTATTTCATGATGGGCTACGTCCTTTAATGCCGGAGCATCTGGAAGGGCGTATGAATCGTAAAACCCTGGCTGCCACCAGTTTTGCCCTAAGTTTTGGGTTGGTTATCGGCTTTGGTATTCCGTTCTCGCTGACCGCCCCGATTATTCTGGTGCATAGCTTATTATTGGGAACCGATGTCATTGGTACCTGGTGTGCAAACAGTAAAAAAGGTTTCATACTTTCCGCTGTCTTGGGAGCGCTATATGCCGTTGCCTTGATGACCGGTTTACGATCTGTTGTCGATATCTTTGCCCATTTGCCGGTTAATTTCATGGGTAACCTGAGTAAAGTTGGCGATCCTATCGTAGCCTGCTTTGCACTGTTTCCTGCGATTGTTGTGGCCTATCAATACGGATATGGCAAAGGAATATGGGTACTGATTGCGACATTGGTGGGATATATCGCGACGAAAGCGGTAGGATCATTGAGTTTTGGTGGGGTTCTGAGCAAACCGGTGCAATTGGATCCTAACGGGATAGCTCTGCTGATATCAATGATTGTGATGTTCTACTTTGCTATGAAACAGCGTGCTCCCAAAGCCGGCGAGGGAGCTGCTCCGGCTAAAGGTGCGAATGAGACGCTGGTTGGACTATTCTCCACGCGGATACAGCGCATTCAAAATAACATCTGG
The DNA here is from genome assembly GCF_025384885.1 of Photorhabdus kleinii. NCBI lineage: Bacteria > Pseudomonadati > Pseudomonadota > Gammaproteobacteria > Enterobacterales > Morganellaceae > Photorhabdus > Photorhabdus kleinii. The sequence goes on along the minus strand of NZ_JAJAFY010000031.1, from coordinate 26,091 downwards.
TTGCTGGTATTAAGTGGTGGTTTGACTGCGGTAGCGGCTTCGATGTCACTCAGTCTGCTGGCGGAAGGTCCGGTATCACTGCAACTGATGGCGCAGGGGGAAGGGGCTAACGCCATGTTGGTGGCGCTTGCCAGAGCGATCAGCTTTGTGCCGTTAGTCGGTATGACAGCCATTGCGACTGGGGTTTATAGCCCGGTCGGCATGAAGTTCGTGTTTGTCGCCGGGTTAGTCACCAATAATCTGTGGATTGCCTTCATTGCCGGTAGTTTGATTATGTTTATAGAAATCAAACTGCTGGCGAGAATTGCTATCTGGTTGGATAAATATCCCGGAGTCAAAGCTTGTGGTGAGCATATTCGTACTGTTATTACCCGCATGTTAGAAGTTGCCTTATTGGTGGGGGGAATGATGGCTGCCAACGCCATTCTGCCGGGCATGGGATTTATGGTGGTGGCGGGTATTTATCTACTCAACCGTACGGCTAAACGTCCTTTGGTTGAAATGGCGATTGGGCCGATTGCAACGATTGTGGTTGGTGTGCTAGCTAACGTCATCTATCTGTTGGGCATCAGCTAATTGAATATACCCGTCATCTTTCAAGCTGCCTCTTTGTTGGCGGCACTTACTCACCCCGGTCACATAGTTCTCTATGCTTCCGGGGATTTGCTCCCTTGCCGTCGTGATGCATCTTGAAATCCATAGGGTATAAATTTCCCCCTTTATTTTGTGATGATAAAAATAGAGGGGAAGCACGAGAAAATAGATTAATGCGGGAGAGCCGATATTGAACACCTATCCATTACCTAGTCTGAATATGGAGCAGGCGCAGCACAAGCAGTTTCGTTTAGTTGATATTATCTGCCGCTATTTTCCAGGTGCGGATTTTCTCACTACAGGAGATTTAGGGCTGGTGCCGGGATTGAACCGGCCACAGATAACGCAACGCGTTGAACAGGTCATTGCCGATTTCTTTTCTGCTGAGGCTGCTGTGTTAGTACAAGGGGCGGGAACTGGGGCAATACGTTGTGGGTTGTCGGCATTACTTAATGCGGGCGATAGCCTGCTGATTCATGATGCGCCGTTATATCCTTCGACAGCGGTTACTGCCGAGCAAATGGGCTTGCATCTGGTGCGGGCCGATTTCAATCAATCCGAACAAATACGGGCTGCGATTTTGCAACATTTACCGGTCGCGGGGTTGGTACAACACACGCGGCAGAAAATTGATGATGCTTATGAGCTGGCAGACGTTATATCACTGTTGAATGCTGCATCACTACCGGTTCTGGTTGACGATAACTATGCTGCCATGAAAGTGGAACGTATCGGTTGTGAATGGGGGGCTATGTTATCGGCTTTCTCCAGCTTTAAACTGTTTGGCCCGCAAGGTATCGGTGTTGTGGTAGGTCAACAAGCGGCAATAGAGCGCATCCGGCGTAGTATGTATTCCGGTGGCAGTCAAGTACAGGGATTTCAGGCATTGGAAGTATTGCGTGGATTAGTATTTGCTCCGGTGATGCATGCTGTGCAGGCACAGGTGAGTGAAACATTAGTGGCCCGGCTTAATCAGGGAATCATACCGCAGGTGAAACAGGCGTTTATCGCCAATGCACAATCGAAAGTATTGCTGGTGGAGTTTTATGATGAGATTGCCGAACAGGTACTTCATGTTGCTCATAAGCTTGGTGCACTGCCATATCCGGTGGGCGCTGAATCAAAGTTTGACATTCCGCCACTGTTTTACCGGTTATCTGGTACATTCCGTCAATCTGATCCCACGTTAGAGAGACGGATGATAAGGATAAATCCTAATCGAAGTGGTGCGGAGACAGTAATAAGGCTCCTGAGTCAAAGCTGTGCACAGGCCGCTTCCTTGCTACACCCTCAACCACTCCCGATATACCGCTTTCCATCAGTATGAGAGGCAGACAACAAGCCCGTTCTTGGGTCTCGTTTTCATTTTGCCGGCGCGTGTGACGATGCTCGAAGTTGTGAAACACTATACGGGACTAACGTCCCGTCGAAACTCCCTTCCCGCCTTGTGTCGGCGAGAGTACCCTCTTAAAGGAAAAGATGGGGAAATCGATATCAAGGCTCAAGGCTTATAAATCCTGAATTAATGTAAAGGTCGGCGATGTCATTAATTGTATCCCTAATTATTACCTGAATGGTTAATAGAATTATTAATAATTAACAGTAAAATCGATTATTTATAATATAAAATGACCTATTGATAGAAAATACCTTGGTGGAACATAGAGATCATACCCCTTTTCTTTGCAAAGTAATCGTAACTCAGTCAATGAGCTGACGGATAGTTTTTGGTAAATACTTTCAAAATGTTTTTCCACCGTGTGGCATGAAACATTCATTTCAATGGATGTTTCATTATTATTCATACCGCAGCAAAATAGAAAAATAACCATCCACTCTTTCTCATTTAACAAATCATTAGGTGGTCTGAGACTGGCTGACGTTGGTATATTGTCTTTAATATAATGATAAACCGTAAAGTGCTCTAATTCTCTGGCGTGAGAGATAATGCCAATACAGTGATTATCCTCACCCATCAATGGATATTTTTCGCAAAAATAGGATTTAGGTGGCCGACCATTACCTTGAGGATAAGTGCCGACAGAGCATACTTTCTGCATGCATTCTAAGACCCTGCGATCATGTTCTTTAAAGTGATGAGCAAAACCATTAACAGGTATTGGTAATTCGTCAACGGTATACCCTATGATATTAAAGTTTTCCGGTAACTTAATGACTTTAATAAACTTGGTATTTGCATAAATAAAGCGGGATTCCTTATCTTTTACAAACCAAGGATCGGGGCTTCTGTCCCATATATGTGTTAATTGCCGAGTAATAAAAGGGACTTCTTTAAATCCTGATTTATTCATAAATATCCTTTAAGATAATTATTGCTTTTTTGAATTATTGAATGTAAATATATCATTGAAAGCAAAGCATATTTCCATAGGGTTGTCTATTTTATCAATAAATAACTAACAAAGGTAGTATGTAGAAACTGGGAAATAATACGTAATCTAAGACAATAAAAACCTTTCTGGGATATAGTGATCAAAATTATTGGCTCGACAATACTCTTCCAACTGTTGACTGGAGTGAATCCCGATTTTACGATATATCCTTGACATATGTTCCTCAACCTCATGATAGGCGATATTCAATATTTTCCCAATCTGTTTTTTGGGCTGTTTCTGTAAGAAGAGAAAGATAATATCCCACTCCCGATGAGTAAAAAGATCGGAGGGGGGTTGGAGTAGCATGGATGACGGTAATTTATCATAATATTGATATAGGTAGGTTAATGAATACTCTTTAGCCTTCCACATATGGTACATAACTCCCATACAATTACCATTGTCATGATAAAGAGGCAACTTTTCACAAAAATAGGATGATAAAATTTGCTCTTGCCCAAAAACATGGGTTTCAAGTGAACAGACTCTTTCGCCTTTAACCATGACATTTTTATCGTGGAGAATAAACTCCTTGGCGAATTCAGCACCATCCCAGGGCAGTTCATGATCATAAAGCCCTTCATAATCAAATGACTCTTTAAAATTATGAATAAACCTCTTTGTGGCTGAATTACCGTAAATAAAGTTTGAAGAACTATCCTTTATTCCCCACGGTTCATTACTTATTTCCATTGTATTAATAACTTGAGGTGATATTGCATAGTTATTTTTCATATTAGCAAAACTCCTTTATTCTAAAGGTTAAAGAAAAACTCTGTTTTTTGGATGGATAAATTTTTTGGGCATATAGAGATCATAATCATTGGTGCGACAATATTCTTCCAATTGATAACTAGAATGAACCCCAATTCTTCCATATATTCGTGAGATATGAGTTTCAACCGTACGATAAGAAATATTTAACATTCTACCAATTTGCTTGCTGGTATACTTGTGTAACATCAGGAAAATAACATCCCATTCCCGTTGAGTAAAGCGATCAGTCGGTGGCTGGAACATAATATTGGCTGGCAATTTTCCATGAAATAGCCGGGTGAATGAAAAATCCTGAACTTGCCAACCATGATATATAGTCCCCATACAGCTTCTGTCTTCATGATAAAGAGGATATTTTTCAAAAAAATAGGATGATAGAATTTGTTCTTTTCCATGTACATGTGTTATGAGTGAACACATCCTTTCTTCTTTTTCCATCACTATCTTATCATGAATCATATATTCTTTAGCAAATTCGGCTCCATCCCAAGGAAGGTCATAATCATAAAGCCCCTCATAATCAAAAGAGCTTGAAATATTTTGAACATGTTTACATGCTTGGTTGGCATAAATAAAACATGCATTTCTATCCTTTATTCCCCAAGGCTCATTGCTTTGCTTCATTGTATTAATAATCTGAGGTGATATTACATAGTTCTTTTTCATATTTAATGAGAATTCTTATTCATCTAGTGGTTAAAGAAACATTCTGCTTTCTGGGCGCACAAACCTTTCTGGCACATAGAGATCATAATCATTGGTGCGACAATATTCTTCTAATTGACGACTAGAATGAAGACCCATTCGTTTATATATGCGTGAGATATGGGTTTCAACCGTACGGTAGGAAATATTTAACATTATACCGATTTGCTTACTGGTATATTTGTGTAACATCAGGAAAATAACATCCCATTCCCGTTGAGTAAAAAGGTCAGTCGGTGGCTGGAACATAATAGATGCTGGAAGTTTTTCACGAAATAGTCGGGTAAATGAAAAATCCTGAGCTTGCCAACCATGATATATCACGCCCATACAGTTACCATCTTCATGATAGAGAGGATATTTTGCAAGAAAGTAGGATGACAGAATTTGTTCTTTTCCAAATAAATGTGTTTCGAGTGAACATATTCTCTTTTCCTGTTCCATGACTTTTTGATCATGAACCATGTATTCTTTGGCAAATTCGGCGCCATCCCAGGGTAATTCATGTTCATAAATCCCTTCATAGTCAAAAGAACTTGAAATATTTTGAAGACGTTTACATGTCTGATTGACATAAATAAAGCATGAGTTTTTATCTTTTATTCCCCAAGGCTCATTACTCTGCTCCATTGTATTAATAATCTGAGGGGAGATGACATAGTTCTTCTTCATATTAGTGAGAACTCCTTTTAATCTAAGGGTTAAGGGAGCATTCTGCTTCCAGGTTGCACAAATCTTTTTGGCACATAGAGATCATAGTCATTGGTGCGACAATATTCTTCCAATTGACGACTAGAATGAAGACCAATTCGTTTACATATGCGTGAGATATGGTTTTCAACCGTACGGTAGGAAATATTTAACATCATACCGATTTGCTTATTGGTATATTTGTGTAACATCAGGAAAATAACATCCCATTCCCGTTGAGTAAAGAGATCGGTCGGTGGTTGAAATAATATAGACGCCGGGAGTTTTCCATGAAATAGGCGAGTGAATGAGAAATCTTGGGCTTGCCAACCATGATATATAATGCCTACACAGCTTCCGTCTTCATGATAAAGAGGATATTTTGCAAAAAAGTAGGATGATAGAATTTGTTCTTTTCCATGTATATGTGTCTCAAGTGAACATATTCTTTTTTCCTGTTCTACCACTTTTTTGTCATGGGCCATGTATTCTTTGGCAAATTCGGCGCCATCCCAGGGTAATTCATACTCATAAAGCCCTTCATAGTCAAAAGAGCTTGAAATATTTTGAAGACGTTTACATGCCTGATTGACATAAATATAGCGTGTATTTTCATCCTTTATTCCCCATGGCTCATTACTCTGCTCCATTGTATTAATAACCTGAGGGGAGATGACATAGTTCTTCTTCATATTAGTGAGAACTCCTTTTAATCTAAGGGTTAAGGGAGCATTCTGCTTCCAGGTTGCACAAATCTTTTTGGCACATAGAGATCATAATCATTGGTGCGACAATATTCTTCTAATTGACGACTAGAATGAAGACCCATTCGTTTACATATGCGTGAAATATGGTTTTCAACCGTACGGTAGGAAATATTTAACATCATACCGATTTGCTTACTGGTATACTTGTGTAACATCAGGAAAATAACATCCCATTCCCGTTGGGTAAAAAGGTCAGTCGGTGGCTGGAACATAATATTGGCTGGCAATTTTCCACGAAATAGCCGGGTGAATGAGAAATCCTGAACTTGCCAACCATGATATATTGTTCCTATACAGCTTCCGTCTTCATGATAGAGAGGGTATTTTTCAAAGAAGTAAGACGACAGAATTTGCTCTTTGAAGAATTTATGTGTTACAAGTGAACATATTCTTTCTTCTTTTTCCATTACTATTTTATCATTGGTCATGTACTCTTCAGCAAATTCAGCTCCATCCCAGGGAAGATCATAATCATAATGCCCCTCATAATCAAAAGAGCTTGAAATATTTTGAACATGTTTACATGCTTGATTAGCATAAATAAAGCATGAGTTTTTATCTTTTATTCCCCAAGGCTCATTACTCTGCTCCATTGTATTAATAACCTGAGGTGATATTGCATAGTTCTTCTTCATATCAGTGAGAACTCCTTTTAATCTAAGAATTAAGGAAACATTCTGCTTTCTGGATGCACAAACCTTTCTGGCACATAGAGATCATAATCATTGGTGCGACAATATTCTTCCAATTGACGACTAGAATGAAGACCCATTCGTTTATATATGCGTGAGATATGGGTTTCAACCGTACGGTAGGAAATATTTAACATCCTACCGATTTGCTTACTGGTATATTTGTGTAATAGGAGGAAAATAACATCCCATTCCCGTTGGGTAAAGAGATCAGTCGGTGGCTGGAACATAATATTGGCTGGCAATTTTCCATGAAATAGCCGGGTGGATGAGAAATCCTGAGCTTGCCAACCATGATATATTGTTCCTATACTACTTCCGTCTTCATGATAAAGAGGATGTTTTTCAAAAAAATAGGATGACAGAATTTGTTCTTTTCCAAAAGTATGTGTTACAAGCAAACATACTCTTTCTTCTTTTTCCATCACCTTTTGATCATGAGCGATGTATTCTTTGGCAAATTCGGCCCCATCCCAGGGTAATTCATCATCATAAAGCCCTTCAAAGTCAAAAGAACATGAAATATTGAGAAGACGTTTACATGCTTGATTGACATAAATGTGGCATGAGTTTTTATCCTTTATTGCCCAAGGGGCATTACTTTGCTCCATTGTGTTAATAACCTGAGGGGAGATGACATAGTTCTTCTTCATATTAGTGAGAACTCCTTTTAATCTAAGGGTTAAGGGAGCATTCTGCTTCCAGGTTGCACAAATCTTTTTGGCACATAGAGATCATAATCATTGGTGCGACAATATTCTTCTAATTGACGACTAGAATGAAGACCAAGTCGTTTACATATGCGTGAAATATGGTTTTCAACCGTACGGTAGGAAATATTTAACATCATACCGATTTGCTTACTGGTATACTTGTGTAACATAAGGAAAATAACATCCCATTCCCGTTGGGTAAAAAGATCAGTCGGTGGTTGGAACATAATATTGGCTGGCAATTTTCCACGAAATAGCCGGGTGAATGAGAAATCCTGAACTTGCCAACCATGATATATTGTTCCTATACAGCTTCCGTCTTCATGATAGAGAGGGTATTTTTCAAAGAAGTAAGACGACAGAATTTGCTCTTTGAAGAATTTATGTGTTACAAGTGAACATATTCTTTCTTCTTTTTCCATTACTATTTTATCATTGGTCATGTACTCTTCAGCAAATTCAGCTCCATCCCAGGGAAGATCATAATCATAATGCCCCTCATAATCAAAGGAACGTGAAATATTTTGAACGCGATAATTAGCTTGATTAGCATAAATAAAGCATGAGTTTTTATCTTTTATTCCCCAAGGCTCATTACTCTGCTCCATTGTATTAATAATCTGAGGGGAGATGGCATAGTTCTTCTTCATATTAGTGAGAACTCCTTTTTAATCTAAGGGTTAAAGAAACATTCTGCTTTCTGGATGCACAAATCTTTCTGGTACATAGAGATCATAATCATTGGTGCGACAATATTCTTCCAATTGACGACTAGAATGAAGACCAATTCGTTTACATATGCGTGAGATATGGTTTTCAACCGTACGATAGGAAATATTTAACATTGTACCGATTTGCTTGCTGGTATACTTGTGTAACATAAGGAAAATAACATCCCATTCCCGTTGAGTAAAAAGGTCAGTCGGTGGCTGGAACATAATAGATGCTGGAAGTTTTCCACGAAATAGTCGGGTAAATGAAAAATCCTGAGCTTGCCAACCATGATATATCACGCCCATACAGTTACCATCTTCATGATAGAGAGGATATTTTGCAAGAAAGTAGGATGACAGAATTTGTTCTTTTCCGAATAAATGTGTTTCGAGTGAACATATTCTCTTTTCTTGTTCCATGACTTTTTGATCATGAACCATGTATTCTTTGGCAAATTCGGCGCCATCCCAGGGTAATTCATGTTCATAAATCCCTTCATAGTCAAAAGAACTTGAAATATTTTGAAGACGTTTACATGCCTGATTGACATAAATAAAGCATGAGTTTTTATCTTTTATTCCCCAAGGCTCATTACTCTGCTCCATTGTATTAATAATCTGAGGGGAGATGACATAGTTCTTCTTCATATTAGTGATAACTCCTTTTAATCTAAGGATTAAGGAAACATTCTGCTTTCTGGATGCACAAACCTTTCTGGTACATAGAGATCATAATCATTAGTGCGACAATATTCTTCTAATTGACGACTAGAATGAAGACCAATTCGTTTATATATGCGTGAGATATGGGTTTCAACCGTACGGTAGGAAATATTTAACATCCTACCGATTTGCTTACTGGTATATTTGTGTAATAGGAGGAAAATAACATCCCATTCCCGTTGGGTAAAGAGATCGGTCGGTGGTTGAAATAATATAGATGCGGGAAGTTTTCCATGAAATAGTCGAGTAATTGAGAAATCTTGGGCTTTCCATGCATGGAGAAAGAGACCGATACATTCATTTTCATCATTATATATTGGATATTTTTCCGAAAAATAAGATGATAGAAATTTATCTTTCCCATATGTATGTGTTTCAAGTGAACATATTCTTTTCTCTTGTTTCATAACATTTTTATCGTGAATAACGAATTCTTTTGCAAATTCAGCTCCGCTCCAAGGGAGTTCAGTATCATATTTCCCTTCATAATCAAATAAATCTGGGAGATTTTGGATTTGTCTGAATGCCAAATTACCAAAAATCCAACATGAGTTTTTGTCTTTGATTGCCCAAGGTTCATTACTTTGCTGCATGGTGTTAATAACTTGAGATGAAATAATTAATTCATTTTCCATGTTATCATTCCTCTTTCTAGCTTTAAAATTAGATTTTTAATCTTATAATCAATTTAACTCACGACTACCTCAAACCCTAGGGTAGTTCATGATCATAAAACCCTTCATAATCAAATAATTGTTTAAAATTATGAATAAATTTTTTTTTAGCTGCATTGCCGTAGATAAAGTTTGAAGAACTATCCTTTATTCCCAACGGGTCATTGTTCATCGCCATTGTATTAATAATCTGAGGTGATATTGCATAGTTCTTCTTCATATCAGTGAGAACTCCTTTTAATCTAAGAATTAAGGAAACATTCTGCTTTCTGGATGCACAAACCTTTCTGGTACATAGAGATCATAATCATTAGTGCGACAAAATTCTTCTAATTGACGACTAGAATGAAGACCCATTCGTTTATATATGCGTGAGATATGGGTTTCAACCGTACGATAGGAAATATTTAATATCCTACCGATTTGCTTACTGGTATATTTGTGTAATAGGAGAAAAATAACATCCCATTCCCGTTGAGTAAAGAGATCGGTCGGTGGTTGAAATAATATAGACGCCGGAAGTTTTCCATGAAATAGCCGGGTGAATGAGAAATCCTGGACTTGCCAACCATGAAATATCGTTCCCATACAGCTTCCGTCTTCGTGGTAAAGAGGATATTTTTCACAAAAATAGGATGACAGAATTTGTTCTTTCCCAAATAGATGTGTTTCGAGTGAACATATTCTTTCTTCTTCTTCCATCACTATTTTATCTTGAGTCACGTGTTCTTTAGCAAATTCAGCACCATTCCAAGGAATTTCATAATCGAAAAGCCCTTCATAGTTAAAAGAATTTGAAACATTATGAAGAGATTTTAATGCCAAATTAACATAAATAAGGCATGAATTTTCATCTTTTATTCCCCAAGGATCATTACTCTGTTCCATTATATTAATAACTTGAGATGAAATAATTAATTCATTTTCCATGTTATCATTCCTCTTTCTAGCCTTAAAATTAGATTTTTAATCTTATAATCAATTTAACTCACGACTACCCCAAACCCTAAGATAGTTCATGATCATAAAACCCTTCATAATCAAATAATTTTTTAAAATTATGAATAAATTTTTTTTAGCTGCATTGCCGTAGATAAAGTTTGAAGAACTATCCTTTATTCCCAACGGGTCATTGTTCATCGCCATTGTATTAATAATCTGAGGAGAGATGACATAGTTCTTCTTCATACTAGTGATAACTCCTTTTAATCTAAGGATTAAGGAAATATTCTGCTTTCTGGATGCACAAACCTTTCTGGTACATAGAGATCATAATCATTGGTGCGACAATAATCTTCTAATTGACGAGTAGAATGAAGACCAAGTCGTTTATATATGCGTGAGATATGGGTTTCAACCGTACGATAGGAAATATTTAACATTCTACCGATTTGCTTACTGGTATATTTATGTAACATCAGAAAAATAACATCCCATTCCCGTTGAGTAAAGAGATCGGTCGGTGGTTGAAACATAATATTGGCTGGCAATTTTCCATGAAATAGCCGGGTGAATGAGAAATCTTGGGCTTGCCAACCATGATATATCGTTCCCATACAGCTTCCGTCTTCATGATAAAGAGGGTATTTTTCAAAAAAATAAGACGAAAGGATTTGTTCTTTTCCAAAAGTATGTGTTAAAAGCAAACATACTCTTTCTTCTTTTTCCATCACCTTTTGATCATGAGCGATGTATTCTTTGGCAAATTCGGCCCCATCCCAAGGTAATTCATGCTCATAAAGCCCTTCAAATTCAAATGAACTTGAAAAATTCTTAAGAGATTTTAATGCCAAATTACCATAAATAAAGCATGAGTTTTTATCCTTTATTCCCCACGGGTCATTACTTTGCTTCAATGTATTAATAACTTGAGATGAAATAATTAGTTTATTGTCCATGTTATTACCCCTATTTTTCTAACCTTAAAATTAGATTTTTAATTTTATAATCAATTTAATTCCATACTACCTATAGTGACAAATCTTGCGGGAATATAAACGTCAAGTTTATTTTCTTTGCAGAAATCTTTCAATTCTTCGTGTAATGATAAATTGAATTTTTGGTAAATTGACTGAATATGATTAACCACATCTTCGGCACTTATCATTAACTCTTCACCGATTTTCTCTTCATCTAATGAGCGCAGAGTTAGAAAGAGAACTTCCCATTCAGTTTGTGTCAATTTGTCATTAGGGGCGATAAATTCCAACGTTGCCGGAGGGGTTTTATCATAATAGTAAGCAGTAGAAAAGTTTTGGGTTTTGCACATATGAAAAGTGAGCCCAATACAATTGCCATCTTCATCACAAAGTGGGTATTTATTACAAAGATAGATTTGCTTAATCTTATATTCTTCAAATGGATGCGTTTCTAGTGAACTAACGCGTTGCATAGTTTGAAGAACTTTTTGATCCTGACGGTGGAATTCTTTTTCATATTCTGCAATAGGTGAGGGTAATTCACCTGTTGTAAGCCCGGTAATATCGAAATCTTCAGGCAAATTGTGTAGTTGATAAAAAGCGGAATTGGCGTAAATAAATCTTGATTGGAGATCTTTGGCCCCCCAAGGTTCATCGCTGTTTTCCCACATATGAATTAATTGTGGGGTGATATTATTAGGTCTGTTTTTTATATGTTGCATTGGTGACTCCTGAACGATTATTTCAGTTGTTATCTGACATGTTTGTTAACTAATTATACTCAAAATGCCTTGGTAATATAATAGAATATAATAACTTGCTCGTCAAAATACATATATTTATTAATTAAGCCTTTTATTGTTATATAATGATACTTTTAACATTAACGAATATAACTAAAAATACTATTTTGTATAAAAACATTTTAGTTTACTTACTAAACAGCAAAATTAATGAATAAGCTTTTTAAATCATGAGTAATTAAGTGACGTAGATCAAAAATTTTCTGTCATTAACCAAAGCGTGAGGGAGTGGTTGTTATAACGATGATAGGTAATAGGATGAAAAAGAAGGTGTTATTTTTGGAGCGGAATAATGGCGAAAAAATGGCATTTAATCGGAATAATATTCGATCAATTAAAGAATGCTTTTTAAACGGCGTATGTAGAGCATTGTAATTAGATAAACCATATTTTGGAATTATCAGAATAATCAACTAAATAGAGTTTTCAATCTAAAAACCGAGTTTGAATTTGCCTACTGCGGACAATGGCTATTCTTAAATAAAATTAAGGTTAGGTAAATTCTATAAAATTAAATTATCGAAGAATAATTAAATAAAAAACTTACTTAAAATGGTATAGTCCGAGATATAAAGTTGCATTTCAAGTTCCACTTAGATGTTTGTTACAATCACGTTCTTACCCCATATCCCGCAGTTTGTATCAATGATTTTCTGCTTTGACAGTGCCGGCGAGGTAACGCCGGAGGTAAAAATTTGACCTGATTTTCATTAACTTCAGAATATTCCTATATTTTTTAACTTAAATTTGTTGCATTATTGGTCATCACTTAACACTTAAGTGGTAATAATATGGCAATGATTTTAGTTAAACCCATGCTTCATGTGGTAAGTCAATGGAGAAGTGAATAGATGGCAATAGGATATTTCCTGCTGGTTGGTGACAAAACCACCTGTGGCGGACAGATTATTACTGGTGACCACACCATGACATTTAATGGACGCGCAACGGCTCGCGAAGGGGATAAGGTTACCTGTGGTAAGCATCCCGGTACTTACATCATTGTCGGTGGTGTATCCGATATGTTTGACATGGGGCGAAAGTTGGCCGGTACACTGGATAGTGTCAGCACTTTCCCCTGTCGGACCCGGTTTATTAATTCTGAGATGGACAGCTATGAGAAGCAGGATCAGCCTCGTCAACAAGCGGTAATGGCGGCGCAGAACTTCTCATCACCGGTGAAGGAAGTGAGGGATATTCAGCCCAGTCCTCCACCAGTAACGCAGGAGCTTCCGCCTCCGATCCCGGTATTTGCCAAATCCCGCCAACGGGCCAAAGGTTGTACTGATGCCGGTACGGAGACTGAACCGGCAAATAATTTTGGCAGGATAGCGATATATCAGGTGCCGTCATCTCCTGCGCCGGTCACGGCACAAGAGCCTGAACAGCCTCCACAGGGCAAGAAATACCCGCCAAACCGGATAAGCCGCAGGATAAAAAATTACCGTGGTATAAGCGGTGGTTTAGCGGTAGCAAAGATAAGGCCGAAGCCGCCGTTACCGCTGTGGCCGCCATTGCTCGCGGTGCGGTAGCGGACGGTGAAGCATTGGTGATGCGTTACGTTGGTGGTGGCGTTACCAGTGCTGGGCGCTGGCTGGCGGCACCGAATCCGTTGACAGTCGGATTAATGGGACTGTTTTATTCATCGGAGCTAAATCAAGGCGAAGAGGACTATTTAGATCGGTATCACCTGAGTGAAATTGCGGAACGGTCCGGTAAAGCGCCGACTCGTGTTCGCTTTCGTTGGATCAGAGATGAAAAAAGCGGAAGGATGACGGTTCAGGGCTATCACGTCAGCCCGGAAAGTGGTTTGGATAAAGTGCCAGTTCGTATGATGAGATTGAATCCGACTACCGGTAATTATGAACGCACAAACTTAATCAGGAACAGGAGTTATACAAATAATGGCGGCCAACATTGAAGCATTGATTAATTTCTTGGGTAAGTCTTATCAGGAAATTTTTGATAAAGGGTTAATTCCTTATAAGACCAAGCCAACAGGATACCCAGGAGATCCTGATATCACTTTGGATATGATTAAAGAAGGGATGTATTTGGCTTTTAAGAGGGATGGTAAGATTCTGTTTGCTATATACCCGTCATCTTTCAAGTTGCCTCTTTGTTGGCTGCACTCGCTCACCCCGGTCACATAGTTCGCTATGCTCCCGGGGACTCGCTCCCTTGCCGTCGCGATGTATCTTGAAATCCATAGGGTATATAATATTTTTAAATAAAATATTCCAACAGGGCGGGTTATTTTCTCCATTAATAATGAATAAGAACAACATGAAAAAACTAGGAATAAATACGTAATCTAAGACAATAAAAACTTTTCCGGTATATAGTGATTGAAATTATTGGCTCGACAATACGCTTCCAGTTGTTGGCTGGAATTAACCCCTATCTTACGGTATATCCGAGTCATATAAGATTCAACAGTGCGATAGGCCAGATTCAGTATCCGTCCAATCTGCTTTCTGGTATTTTTCTGTAAAAAGAGGAAAATGACATCCCATTCACGTTGAGTAAAAAGATCAGTTGGTGGTTGCAGCATAATTGAGGCGGGAAGTTTGTTGTGGTATTGATGTAAATAGGATAATGAATAGTTTTGTGCTTTCCAACCATGATATATGACTCCGATGCAATCTCCATCTTTATGGTAAAAAGGTGATTTTTCGAAAAAGTAAGACGATAGGATTTTCTCTTTGCCAAATATATGGGTTTCGATTGAGCATATTCTCTGCTGTTTTTCTATTACCTTTTTGTCATGATTAATAAATTGTTCCGAAAATTTAGCGCTATCCCAAGGAAGTTCATTTTCATAGACCCCTTCAAATTCAAATGAATTTGAAAAGTTCTGAAGAGATTTTAATGCTAGATTACCGTAAATAAAGCATGAATTTTTATCTTTAATTCCCCAAGGCTCGTTGCTTACTGCCAGTGTATTAATAACTTGAGATGATATAGTTATGTGATTACTCATATTATAGTTCCTTTTTACCTATTTTGGGTTTAAGTCGTGATATGTTTGAATCATATTGTCAGTTTAATACTTTATTACCAGCAATAACAGGCTTTTTCATAAAATAATTATTATGGTTGTTTTTATTACGAGAATTGTTTAGTTGTATATGACATTGTAGATTTAATTTTGGGTAAATTTTCTTACTATAATTAACTGTGTTTTCTACAATAGATGAAGGTAATTTACCAGTTAAAAATCTTTCAATATCCTAATTCTTAGGAAAATTGTGATATTGGTAGAGAATAGGGAGGGGGATTTTTGATAAATAATTATTTTTATTGGAAATTATTGCCTTTTTTACACAGGTAAATTAGTTCAATAATGGTATTATTTTTGTTGTAATTTATAGTTAATATGACATTTTATTATTTAGGTGATTATTTAAATGATTTATTTGTTTATGATATTTAAAATAGCTGTGTTTTATAATAGAGAGAAATGGCTAATTCTTTCTTTTAATTAAATTTAAATTTATTTAAGATGTGAATTTCAAATATGAGGAAATGTAACAGGAAATAATTATTTTTTCTAAAAATTAAATAGGCATTAAGCTGTTTATGTAACTGATATTTTTAATATATGAAAATTATGCCGGTATAATTTGAAATAATCTTACCATCCATTGATGGTAAGATTGTATTATACCGACAGCGATAAACTATTTAATCATGTTTTTTATGATTAAAAAATAGTAAATAAAATCATTAAGATAGTAAAAATTTTTCGGGTACATAGCGTTTAAAATTGTTGATGAGACAGTATTCTTCCAGTTGTTGGTTGGAGTCAACACCTATCTTGTGATATATATTGGTCATATGGGATTCAACTGTATGATAAGAGATATTTAATATTTTTCCAATCTGTTTCCTGGTGTATTTTTGTAAAAAGAAGAAAATAATATCCCATTCACGTTGGGTAAAAGAATCTGTTGGTGGGTGAAATATAATAGAAGTGGGCAGCTCGTTATAATATTGATGTAAGTTAATTAATGAAAAATCTTTGGCTTTCCATCCATGAAAAAATATGCCTATACATTCCTTTGCATCGTTATATAGTGGTAATTTTTCTTGGAAGTAAGACGATAAGATTTTTCCTTTTCCATATGTATATGTTTCAAGTGAACAGATTCTTTTCCCTTTTGTTATTACAATTTTATCATGATCAATAAATTCTTTCGCAAACTCCGCTCCACTCCAGGGAAGTTCGTCATCAAAAAGCCCTTCATAATCAAATGACGTTGGAATGTTTTGAATAGATCTTAGGGCCAGGTTAGCATAAATAAAGCGTGAATTTTTATCTTTGATTCCCCACGGTTCATTGCTTGCTTCCATCGTGTTTATTATTTGTGATGAAATATATGTTCCATTAATTTTTTTCATGATTAAGACCTATTATAGTGATGATAAATTTATAATACTCGGCAACCCTAAGTGATCAATATTTATACCCGTTATCCTTCAAGTTGCCTTTTTGTTGGCTGCACTCGCTCACCCCGGTCACATAGTTTGCTATGCTCCCGGGGATTCACTCCCTTGCCGTCGCGATGCATCTTGAAATCCATTGGGTATATAGGGTGTAAAAGAGGGTAGTTATTTTTCTTGTAGTGGTCTCCAAATGAGTGAGTTTCTAGCAAAGTGACTCTGCATCGTTTCAAAGTATGTTTTATCTTAGTGGAGGAATTCTTGTTCATATTTTAAGATTATCAAATATAATTTATATGTTTAAATGACTCTATTTTTATTCTTCGTACAAGTTAAGATTAAAGTGATACTGTTTAGTTTACTTTTTATATTTTGCATAGTAAATCCTTGGTGATTACTTAAGACATTATCTGAATGATTTAAGTAATAACTCTACTTAACATGATTTGATTCTATAGCATAGAACAACAATTTGTTTTTCAAGGGAAAATAACTATTAATTAAATTCTTTATTATTTAATAGAAAAACTTTAAATAAAAAAATATATTTATGGGTATTATTTTACAGAAAAATTATTTAATAAGGGTGTTTTTTATGAATGTTCAATGATAGCTGGTAATACTTATTTTTTTTCGATGGTAATTATTGATGAATGGTTATATACCCTATGGATTTCAAGATGCATCGCGACGGCAAGGGAGTGAATCCCCGGGAGCATAGCAAACTATGTGACCGGGGTGAGTGAATGCAGCCAACAAAGAGGCAACTTGAAAGATGACGGGTATAATTACTTAAATTTCCCTATAATCTAACTTTTCAAATGAATTTATAGCGCTATTTTTCGATAGATTATAAATTTTAACTCCTCTTTTTATTGCTATTTCATGAGCTAGGTTGAAACAAGGAATGATGAAATCATGTAAGTTATTATTTAATTTGGTATCTAGCTGATCATTTTGGGCTTCATAAAATCTTGGTTTCGAAAAATTGTTCATATCTAGACCTGCGAAATATATTTTTTTATAGTCCAAAAACAATGCTATTTGCAGAGCGGAATATGCAACTGTTGTTCCGTTGTAGAATCCGAGATTTAAGTTTAATGAGAATGCTACACTATTCTGTATTATTATTTCATCACTCTTTATTTCAAAAAGTTCTTTTTCCTCTTGATAAACTGGCTGGTCAATGTTCTCAATAATAATGACTTTACATGTTAATTTAAGATAGCCGTAATGAATTAAGATATCATTGAGACAATCCATTGTTGTGAAGAGTATCAATTCATCGTCTTTTAATATATTTAAAACGATATTCTTCCTATTTAGAATGAATGTGCGGTCAATTATAACATGGTATTTGAATTTCACTTCTGGTGATAATTCATACGAGCCGTTAACACCCATAATATCAAATGTGGTATCATCAAAAAAATCTGTTTTGATGGTAGATACCGACGGTCCAGATGCAATAATGATTAAGGGTTTTTCTGATTTTTTTGGGAATTCATTGATGTTTATATTTTTCTTATTGAATGAAACGGAGTCGATTTTGCCATTAATGTTTCTTGAGATCTTTATGTGAGGCCAAAAGTTCATATTGTGTTTCATTTTTTTACTGGATACATTTCTGTATATTGATTTTGTTATATTCTGCTTACAGAGCATACCTAGTTTTAAAAGATATTTATATTTAAAAAACATATTGTAGTCCCATTGTTCATTTTAAATTGGAATATTCAATTATTTATTTTTTGCTTTTTTATCTTTATCTCATTTTGAGATTTAGGTGTATATGCAATACAATTAGCAGGGATATCTTTATTAACAAATGACATTGCGCCTATGTAGACATTATCTCCAATTGTTATATTATCACTTATAATACAAGAGTTTGCACCTATTTTTACATTATCACCTATACTTATTTTCCCTTGAGTATCTTCATTAAGAACGCCAATGGTTGTATTTTGTAAAATATGAAAGTTATCACCAATAACGCAAGTGCGGGAAATAACAATGCCAACATAATGAGATATACGTAAATTTTTTCCTATATAGGAGCCTAATCCTAAATCACATCCATATTTATTTCTTAAATTTCTATTGATACGAATTGAGATTTTCTTGGCTTTATTTGTCCTGTATAAATAATTAGCAATTCTCCACCAGAAATAGAACCTGCGGTCTGGGCATTTAAGGACTCGATGGATTGTTTTGAACCATGAAAACGATGTCCGTGAACAGATAACTTCGCTGAGTAAACATGCTTTTAAATGGCTTAGCTCTTCTTTATGTGATAACACCGTGTTCATTTTTTTATCAATACCTTGCACTGATTAGCCGTATCATTTTTCAGACATGGATTATATTAAAAATGTTGAATTTAGCCAAATAAATCGATTTGGCAAACCTAGCTATGTGAATTTTTGTTGACGAAATACAAGTGAATCCCAAGAAAAAACCACCGTCAAGTGCAAATGACGTAAATTCAGTAAACACAGGCACAATTTCAATTGTTGCCAACGCTGATATTGCGGTAGGAACAGCAACGTACTGGAAAGATCATAAGTTTGGTATTGCTCTTGCTCAAATCGTATTAATTAAAGTTGGAAATTTTTTAAATTATCAGTAATTAAAGTGTCAATAGTGATACTGAATTGGTATTAATAGATAAATTTCTGGATGTAGTTTCTAATGTTGAATTACTGATTGCTAGCAATTATATAAAAATAATTAACCTTGTAAGTAATAAAAACACTGCATTATTATTTTTCTGAACTAGACTTGATTGGCGCGAATTGCAAGAGGGATTGCTTTTACAATAATTTAATATATTGATTATAAAATAATATTATTTAATTTTAGGAGAAAGTACATGAGTTATAAGAATGATTTTAAGGCTTTTTCTATTGGTGATAATGCGAATGTGGTAAATCAAGGAAAATATGAAGAAAACCAAAGTTTGAAGAGTGGATTTACACCAGATAATGTTCCCACTCACTTGTTAAATAAGGTATTACGTCAAGCGTCAACCATATCATCTGTCGTGGCTGATTTTATCGCGACACGATCTGGCAATGATGTTCTGGATGATGGAAATATAGCCAAACTCACCGATCAATTAAATAAAGCGCTAGAGCAAAAAATTACAACAGACATTCCCAGTGCTTCATTAACACAAAAGGGCGTTGTTCAGCTTACAAATGTGATTGGCGATAGCAACACATTGGCGGTTACACAAAAGCTTGTTCAGGAAGTCATAAATTCATTACGTGAATATACCCGCGAAGAGATAGATAATCGGATTAAAACAGCCAATGAAATTCCTGTTGGTTCTCCTATTCCGTGGCCGTTACCTCATCCACCGTTTGGTTATTTCGCTTGTAATGGTTCAGCATTTAATAGATTGCAGTATCCGAAGTTGGCGGAAGCTTATCCTGACGGTAGATTACCTGATTTAAGGGGCGAATTTATCCGCGGATGGGATGATGGTCGAGGGATAGATCCAGAACGTTCATTATTGAAGTTGCAGGAGGGGTCTTATTTACTACAGGAAGCTGGTGGAGCTGATAATGTTGTTAATTTTTCACGTAATGATCGTGTGGCATTACAGTGGGATATTCCGCAAAATAAAACCATTTCATTAAGGGCTAGGGCTGCTACAGCAGGCCCTGGGACTTGGACCACCACTGCAACTTATATAGGGGTATCAAGACCTCGCAATATCGCATTTAGCTACATAGTGAGAGCAGAGTAATGGCTGAAAATACGCTTGATAGCCAGAATATAGAAGCATCCTAGGATATGGGAATTTTGCTTGTTGATGGACAAGCATGTTGGCTGCAAAGGGTAAAATGTAACTGAAAAAATGATATTTCCCCGAACCTAAATTTTACCCTTTTTTAATGACCAACTATAATTCATTGATTTTTAATGAAATTTAATTTCTCTCATAAAAAAGGGTTTTTTTGCTTTTGATAAATATATTCTTTGATAGTCAGTGAGTTGGAGTTAATATGTAACAGTGCACTGCCATACAGGCAGCTTAGAAAAACAATGCTACGTTGTTTTCCTCAGACTTGTGGATATGCTCTTCTAAATGGTGGCGAGTCATTAAGATGATTAGGGTATACAAGTATTGGTTTATGAAAACAAGTAATACTTGTTTTTAAGGTGGGTTTATTTTTATTGATTGTTAGAAATGTGACTGCTTAGACATTCTTAGATGATAGTGAAGGATATGGGACAGAAAAGCCACCGAGTGGTGGCTGGTATAATTATTATGCTTTCTTTCTAAAGTTATCGTCGTTTTTAACAAACTCAAAAGCATCAAGGATAATACCTGTTATCCTCAATATATCTTCTGGAGCTTCTATAAATATTCTTGAGTTATTAGCAGATAATCCAGCTCTATTAACTTCGTTGGCTAATATATCAGTTAGCTCAATAGGTATTTGGATATAAGGTTTATTCTTCTTGTCAAAGTATCTTATTATCCATCTATTTGATTTTCCTTGATAAAGGATACCAAAGTAAGATTCTGTATCCTTGTATTGCAAATCAACAGAATCCCCGACTATTGATTTTGCTTTTTCATATAGAGTTAATTCGTTTTTAGTGGTGACAATATTAGGGTTATCTAGATCTACTATCTCATCTGGTTCTTTCGGATTCTCTTGAGGTTCTATCTCGTCTTGAACTCCATCAATTGGAACATGTTTATTTGAAAGACCGGAAACCACCATTGCGCTGACAGATTTCTCAACAGCTTGTTTTACCAACGGGGTGATTGATTCAATAAAGCGCTGATTTAGTTGGCGTTCGACATTAGATCGATTGGCAACGTATCTCACAAATTCACTATCAACATCTCTTAAGCTAGTGCTGATGGTTTTAGTAAAAGCGGATAAGTAAACACTTTCCTCTGCAAGCGTTCTTAGTGCTTCCGGTTTGAATTTATCGTGTCTAAATCGATAGAGCTGGCCTACATCCGCATCGCTAACTTCATCCATTTTAATGCGTAAGAATGGGGTAGGGTCCATTACGTTTTTTTGTTTTAAATCGGTAAAGAAACGCCACTCTAATCCATTTGTAATTGCTGAAATAGTCACTTCTGGAGTAGAATTAAAGTATCTGGATAACTGAGGACAGTGGTTATCTAGCTTTTCGCTGTATCCCTTTGCTTCAATAAACATAACTGGGACACCTTGGCAAAACAAGGCATAATCAACCCGCTCATTTGCTTTTAACCCGGGGAAATCCGCTCCGTATTCGGCTTTAACTTTTTGAGGGTCATACGGACTGAACCCAAGAATATCTAAAAAAGGTAATATTAATGCTTGCTTAGTTGTTTCTTCGGTGGTGCAGTGTTGGCCCGCACTCTTAACGTGGTCAACATGATGTTTTATTTTTATCTTAAAATTGTCCATTCCATAACCTTAATAATCTAAAACGGAATACCAGAACATTCTCCCGATGATGTTCACTTGATCTTCATCTGCAACTTCATCTTCGTATTCATCACGGTTATAACTTCTGATAAGTAATTTTCCTCTCGGGCGTCTGTAAAGACATTTAAGACGCTTTAATCCATCCTGTTCAATCGCATACACTTTTCCATCAATAATTTTCTTATTAGAGATATCTACTGCTATTGTTGTTCCATCCGGGATAACTGGCTCCATGCTGTCGCCCTTGGCAGGAAAACAAATAATTGTAGAGCCGTCAGTTGGGGCGCCAATTTTTCTTAATGTTGCTTTGGAAAATCTTAACTTAAAGCTGTTATAATCCGCATCAATACACCCACCATTGCTGCATGAGAATTCAATATCCTTTAAGAACGGCACCTTCACCTCATCGCCATCTAGTAGCATGTTGTTGTCCCATTGCGCCTCGCTATCAGGTGGAACTTGGTCCGCACCCTTTTTGAGTGTTTCGCCAAATAAAAGCCAGTTCACATCAGCGCCAAGGATAGATGCTAATGTTGTTAGCCTCGATTTTCTTGGTTCTGTGTTTGATTCCCACTGTTGTACAGACTGTGGAGTAACGCCAAGCATATCTGCTAGTTCAGCTTGAGTTAATTTTTTTGCAAGCCGAGCTTGCTTGATTCTTTCGTGCATTGTTTTCATGCCTTAAATATATAAGCGAGGCTTTTATTTTTATAGCAAGCAAAACTTTATTTTTAAAGTATTTATTGTATTTTGTTTGTTGTTTTTAGTAAAAAAAGAAAACCTTTATGAGCATACTGGTTTTGAAAAATAACAATGCTAATAGTTAGCAAGGTTAATAATGTATTAGAGGAAATTTTAAATATTATTAAAAACTGCCAATGATCAGGAAATGGGCTATAGAATTGAAGCGTTGTATTAAGAGTTTTTCCGAGTAGAAATATAATATTAATTATGGATAATTTTTGGGAGTATGCATCAATAATAGACTAATTGTCATAGAATAAGGAAGGTCAATGTTGATTAATATTATAAGAACAAAATGGTTTTCAGATGTTAAATATAAATGGTTTGGGCATGTTTTTCATTCTAAAATATTTAATTACTTATTGTTGCTAATTATATAAAAACAGTCAATCTCCTAATAAATAGGAATGCTGTATTACTCTCCTTTCTGAACTAGACTTTAATTTAAATGAATTGCAGACAGATTATTTTTACAGTAATTAAGTATATTGATTATAAAAGATATTTTTTGTTTAAGGAGTAAATACATGAGTAAAAAAAATGATTTTAAAGCTTTTTCTATTGGTGATAATGCTAATGTAATTAGCCAAGAAAAATATGAAGAAAATCAGAATTTGCAGACTGGGTTTCCACAAGATGGTATTACTACTGATATGCTAAATAAGGCATTACGTCAGTCGTCCACGATATCTTCTGTAGTCGCTAATTTTATCGCCACACACTCTGGCAATGATGTTCTGGATGATGGGAATATAGAGAAACTCAACGCTCAATTAAATAGAGCACTGGAACAAAAAACAAAGGTTCCTGATGCCTCATTAACACAGAAAGGTATTGTTCAACTTACAAATGAGGTTGGCAATAGCAATACATTGGCTGTTACACAAAAACTTGCTCAGGAAATAATAAATTCATTACGTGAAGAAATTAATATCCCTGTGGGTTCCCCCATTCCGTGGCCGTTACCCTATCCACCTATCAACTATCTCGTTTGTAACGGTGCATTTTTCAATAAATTACAGTACCCAAAGTTAGCAGAAGCTTATCCTGACGGCAGATTGCCCGATCTAAGGGGAGAATTTATCCGTGGCTGGGACAGTGGTCGAAATGTGGATCCATCTCGTTCAATATTGTCATGGCAGGAAGGGGCTTATTTGCTACAGAATGTTGATCGGGCTAATAATTTTATGATTACTCTCTCACGTAATGAGTTTGCAAAATTGCAGTGGGATATTCCCCAAAATAAAAATACTTCGGTAAAAGCTGTATATTATAAAGCTCAGGCAGATTGGATTGCAAATTCCGCATTTATAGGGGTATCGAGGCCCCGTAATATAGCATTTAACTACATAGTGAGAGCAGCAGCATGCAGCATAATGACAGAACAAAAATACGCTTTAGAACATGAAACCGCCGTATTGGGTGAAGACGGATTAGCAATTCAAGCTGGCTGGATAAAAGTTTATCACACGGATCAAATAACAAGAGAATTTACTCACGCTGATATTGAATATGTCATGCTCGGTGTCAGTTTGTCAGCGAATTCTTATTTAGATGCACCAGACTTTCCCGATTCTGATGATGTGGCTGTTTGTCGCAGTGAAGACGGTAAGTGTTGGGAAATCGTCCCTGATTATCGGGGGAAAATAGCTTACGGCACGTTAACACGAATTCAACAGAAAATCACTGAACTGGGTGAATTGCCTGAAACTCTGACCTTCAAGCAACCGACCACCGATTTTGATAAATGGGATGGCACAAAATGGGTCACTGATAATGTAGCTCTAAAAGCAAATCAGATTGAACAAGCGGGGCAGCAGCGTGTAATTCTGTTGCGACACGCGAATGAATCCATTGCATTACTGCAAGATGCTGTTGATTTAAATATCGCTACCGAAGTAGAAAAATCCGCTTTACTGACATGGAAAAAATACAGGGTAATGCTCAATAGAGTAAATATTTCGCTGTCTCCCGATATTGAATGGCCGGAACTGCCGAGGTAAAGAGTATAATGAAAGGATATAGTGAATAGTGATTTCCATCACGAAAAAAAGCCACCTTGCGGTGGCCTTTTCTTTTCCCTAACTCACTGTTTTACAGCAAATTTTTATTTGGTGCCCAGGGCGGGACTTGAACCCGCACAGCCTTAAGGCCGAGGGATTTTAAAAACCATCACAGCATTTTAAGAAACAATAAGTTAAGTTAAATCAGTTAGTTATATTTTATATATGTGCATTAATGTAGAGCTATATATGATGTTGTCGCCACTTGAAATCAGTCATCTTCAATCTGATCATAAGGGTTGAGAGTTAGTGCCAAATCGAGATGCTCTGGAGCAAAGTGTGCAT
Organism: Photorhabdus kleinii; assembly: GCF_025384885.1. Lineage (NCBI taxonomy): Bacteria > Pseudomonadati > Pseudomonadota > Gammaproteobacteria > Enterobacterales > Morganellaceae > Photorhabdus > Photorhabdus kleinii. Next base: position 937 of record NZ_JAJAFY010000031.1, on the reverse strand, counting down.
AGCGCATTGTCATATTTATAGTGCTGTGACCCAATATTTGTTGTAGCACTAAAATATTACCGCCCCGCGTCATAAAATGTGATGCAAATGTATGACGGAGCACATGAGTTAATTGTCCATCCGGGAGGCTTATTCCCGCTCTTGATAATGCTCCTTCAAAGGCGTCGTAACAGTTCGAAAACAGAATTCCTCGGCGCTTCGGTAATCTATCGTATAAGCGTTTTGATATTGGCACTGTACGATTTTTGCTACTTTTTGTTTTTGTGAATGTTACTTTGTATTTCATTACTTGGGATTGAGTTAATTTTTGTGCCTCTCCCCATCGGGCCCCGGTTGCAAGACATATACGTACAACATGACCTAGGTCTTTATTTTTGGAATCATCGCAGGCATCCAACAAGCGTTTAATCTCTTCTTGGAGTTCTGTCAATAACTCTCCGGTGGTTCAAAATTCAAACAACAACAGGAGAGAAATTGACAGACATTACGATGATTTGTTGGTGAATGAGTTTCATCAAAACTACCCGACAATGCATTTTGATGAAAAAGTGAAACGGATTTATGAGTCGGCAGCACTCAATAACATCGACATGGACGATTTTTTAGCTCGCTCATTACTTGATGGAGGAAATATTATCGTCAATGACGAACGTTATTGCTTATCTATGTTTGGTTATTTGCAGAAAGAAACCAAACAACATAGAAAAAGCGTAAAAGCAATCATGAACAGGTTAAATGATAAATTGGGTAACCCTATTAATCTTAACGATATTTTTCATGATCCCGGAGGGCATTACTCTGCCATGGCTGAAGAGGCCGAAAGAAAATATTTTGATGAGCTAAGGGGTTAAAAATGACTGACTATTCAACTACGCGCGCAATGAACAATGTTCTGTCAGAAATGACAAAACAAGATGAACTCTGGGGTGCTGACCGT
>NZ_JAJAFY010000030.1:0-61664 GCF_025384885.1 Photorhabdus kleinii | reverse complement strand
CAAGGTTGGGGGCACAGCGGCCAGCAAAACAGTCGAGCTTTGTCGCTGGGTTATCAGGGCAGCTAGGGAAGCGTCAATCTTGGCTACAATGACAACGCAGACAGTCAGCATTTTACCTATGGCACTTCCGGTGCCCTTCTGGTCCACCCTTACGGAATAACGCTGTCACGCTCGCTGGGAGATACCGCGGTATTAGTTCGCGCCCCCGGTGCGAAAGGGGTGACAATCAGCAACGGTAACGTACAGACCGACTGGCGTGGCTACGCCGTACTGCCGGGCGGATCGGTCTACCACAAAAACACCATCAATCTGGACCCGTCCACCCTGCCGGAAGGGGTGGATATTGACCAGACCAGCCGCAACGTTTACCCGACCAAAGGGGCGGTGACACTAGCCAATTATCAGGTTCGGCTGGGCAACCAGTTGCTGTTGACCTTAATACATCATGGCAAACCCGTGCCCTTTGGCGCCACCGCGACGCTGGCAGGAAACGCAACTCAAGCCGGCAGCGGCATTGTGGGCGATAACGGCCGGGTTTATCTGAGTGGCATGCCGTCCGCCGGTCATGTGAAAGTCAAGTGGGGAAACGAGGCAAATCAGCAATGCACCACCCGTTATCAGGTGTCGTCCGATACCCCCGGGAAACTGGTGCAGGCCGATGCCGTGTGTCTATAAGCGTAACCTTCATATGGGCAACCTGACCGGTGTGCCCGATGAGATATCACCTGTCTCGCTTTTACGTCCGGGGCGCCACCAAAAGCGAAGTTAGCCCCGACAGTGAAAGAGCGATGTGAACAGATGAGTAATTTGGAGAGAGAAGGATGTTAAACACTGAACGTTTGTGGGGCGGTCATACAGAAAACCCCGTCCCAGCCATCATGGGGCCAGGGGCGTCACTGCTCTTTTTATTGACCGTATTACCCCTCCAGGCGGCCGAGACTTATCAGGATTGCGAAACTGAACTGGTGAATAAGGTTAGCAATATTACCGTCACCGGCTATGCCATGATGCCGAACAACAAAGATAAGCGTGATTATTCACGGGATGAAATAGTGGGATATACCACCAGCGGCCCTCTTGACTGGTCGACAACTTGCCGCGTCCCCACCGGGACCCAGTTTATGGCCTACACCGTAGGATCGGGGACCAACTCATTGATCTCTTCGTCATCACCGGGTAGTGTCCGGGTAGGAAAGGCTGGCGACTTTATGGTTGATATCGGGCAATCTTCACTCTCTTGCCAGATGCATGGTTCACCCGGAACCTATCAATCGACCAGTCTGGTCAAAGGGAATACCAGCGTTAACCTTCCCTGCGTCCCGGATGCCAACGGTCTGGTTGATATCAGTGTCCGCTCGGTGACCGGGGCCATTTACCCGGACAGTGACGGCAATTTCAATGCGAAACCGGGTGGAAGTCATTTGTCCGTGGGCTCTATCGGCTGGACTTCAACAGCCGTATCGGGTTCCAGCAGCATACCGAACCCCCTGTGGACCACGGTTATCCTTTCACCGGTCAAAAAGCCGTCCACCTGTGCGGTTGTTCTTACTCCGTCATCGGTGGATTGGGGAACAGTGAAAAGAGCCGGCAAACAGGTGGGAGATCCACTTGAGTTAGCAAGGCAGATAGGGATAAGCAGCACCTGTTCCGGCGATGACGCGGTATTCCAAAATTCACGCCTGCTTTACCGAATCGATGGGCCGTTTGTGCCGGGGAAACCGAATGCCTTGGCCTCGTCAATAGAAGATGTCGCCTTCGCGTTTACTGATGCGGCCAACAAACCCTTATCACTCAGTACCGGGCACCGAGGTGAAGGGCCAAATGCAAGATACGTTAAACAAGGGGACGATAGTTATACGGCATCAACACAACTGTCTGTGGTACCGATTCTGTTGAAGACAGACGGTGCCGGCGGGCAAGCCAGAGCCGTCGCGGTCATTTCCGTATGGTCGGATGTTAACTTCGTCGACCCATCGGCTTAGTTATTACTCTTGTTGCAGCGCCTACTGGCGCTGCAACAAGCTAGCCGACAACCCCAGATAAGTTAAATGACTCCTTATATACCCGTCATCTTTCAAGTTGCCTCTTTGTTAGCTGCACTCACTCACCCCGGTCACATAGTTATCTATGCTCCCGGGGATTCATTCCCTTGCCGCCGCGATGCATCTTGAAATCCATAGGGTATAGAGTGATTAATTTGATGAAGCTTGGACAAATCAGAGTCATTAAGACAACGAATCAAACCAATGCCCCATAAATCGTCAGTAAAGCAACGACAACAATGATAGAAAAAGTCACCTTTTTCGCCAATATCACCGCTGCAACAGGCGTTTGAATTGAATCAAGATGAGGCCCGCGACTTAATGAAAACTGAGCAAGCTGACAAAGCACTTTATATTGTGAAGTTCTTAAATCACTAAGAGAAGCAACCCACGCCGGTAAAGCCCGTTCACCATGCCCTAATAAAGCATAGGCAACGCCAGCCAGACGAGCAGGAACCCAATCCAACCAATGCAACAAGCTGTCAACACCAGATTGCGCTCGCTGAACCGAAGTACCATATAGCGCTAACCATCCCTGATAAGCTCTCAAAAAGCCATATCCCATCAAAATAACCGGACCTAATTTACCCGCTATAATCAACCAAAAAATCGGCGCCAGATAATAGCGAAAATTTATCCATAGCAACGCATTTTGTATCTCTCGCAACATATTCTCTTTGCTAGCATCAGAGGGTAAACCATGAATAATTGCGAGACGCGTAAGATATTCCCTTTGTTGTTCCCTATCATCCTGATGAACAGTACGAAAATATTCACGATAATCATGCCGTAAGCGCCCCGCTCCGATGCACAGCAAACAAATAAACACCCATAACACCAGTTCAAAAATGCCGAACATAAAATCATTTAATATTTCAATCAATACCCATGTAATTAGCATGACTACTAACGTCATTAAAAGGCTTTTCCATAACGAAAAGGATTTCATACCGGTAAATAATGGCTCAAGACGGTGCTCCAATTGCCAATGGTCACCCATTTTAAAAACTCGTTCCCACGCCAACACTAACAACAGTATAAAGAGAGTCATTCTTTCTGCTCCTGTAACAATTGCTGGTAATGTATCCAATCGAAATAAAGTCCCAGATCAATTTTTCTTCCCAGAACAACATTATTATAGCTAGTGATATGCTCTTTTATATCCAGCCCTTCCTATATACCCGTTATCTTTCAAGTTGCCTCTTTGTTGGCTGCACTCACTCACCCCAGTCACATAGTTCCCGGGGATTCGCTCCCTTGCCGTCGCGATGCATCTTGAAATCCATAGGGTATAAATCATTATGTCAGTACAACAAAATTTTCCTGGAGATAAACTATTTTCCTGGAGACAAACTAATACGATGAATAACCAATAAAACGGTTGCTCACCCTGTGGGCACAAATCGTGTGAAAGAAATTTTCTAACTCAATTCATCATGCAACCACATTTTTTCCTTTCCTTAATCTAGATGATAAAACCAAGATAGTAGTTGTTCACTACACAACAGGATAGCATGTTAAGATCATTAATATTGTTATCACCTCTGGAGCTTTTTAATGACAAAACAAAATTACAATGTAGATCAGCGCCGTGCAGTTCTTATGGAACACTTGCAGAATGACATTCCTGCCAGTGTAACCCTCGCACTAAAAGAAGATCTGGGCGGAAATACAAATTTCACCTCTGATATTACCGGCCAATTAATTCCCGCAGATAAACAAGCCACCGCTGTCATTATCACTCGGGAAGATGGCATTTTCTGTGGACAACAATGGTTGAATGAAGTTTTTACTCAATTAGGCGACCAAATCTCCATTGAATGGTTAGTCAAAGATAGTGATACGATTACAGCTAATCAAAAACTTTGCATATTACGAGGCCCAGCACAGATATTACTGACCGGTGAACGCACCGCCCTTAACTTTATTCAAACTCTCTCTGGCGTTGCAACGGAAGTCAGTCATTATGTTCACCGTCTTACCGGTTTAAAAACTCAATTACTTGATACACGCAAAACGCTACCAGGACTACGCACAGCCTTAAAATATGCCGTACTTTGCGGAGGTGGTAATAATCACCGCCTCGGATTATTCGATGCTTTCCTTATTAAAGAAAACCATATTATTGCCAATGGCTCTATTAAACAGGCAGTAGATAAAGCTCGTTATTCTCACCCTGATGTCCCTGTTGAAGTCGAAGTAGAAACGCTAGATGAACTCATTCTGGCACTCAAGGCTAATGTTGATATTATTATGCTAGATAATTTTACTATCCCAATGATGAAAGAAGCCGTCGCTATCACATCAGGAAAAGTCGCTTTAGAAGTATCCGGTAATATCACCCTGGATACTCTGCACAGCTATGCTGAAACAGGTATCGATTTTATCTCTGTTGGAGCACTCACCAAACATATTAGAGCATTAGATCTCTCAATGCGCTTTCAGTAATTATACCCGTTATCTTTCAAGTTGCCTCTTTGTTGGCTGCACTCACTCACCCCGGTCACATCGTTATCTATGCTCCCGGGGATTCGCTCCCTTGCCGTCGCGATCCATCTTGAAATCCATTGGGTATAGCAATAATGATATTGATGGTGGTGCAAATCAGCAATTAGTTACTCACAAATTTGCGAACACCACCGTAAATATTTTTGCAAACCTTGCAATTCAGAAATTCTTTTTCGAGTCAATTCCATAACCTTTATACATCCTGTTTCATTTTTTCCTCTTTCCTTCATTCTCTATATCGCAATACCACAACACGGAGAAAGAATATGAAACAACAAGGATTTACTTTAATGGAGATCATGGTTGCTATTGCTATCATTTCCATCTTAAGTGCCATTGGTATTCCTAGTTATCAGGGATATATTCAGAAAGCCGCTTTAACAGATATGCTACAAACTATTGTGCCTTACAAATCAGGTATAGAGCTTTGCAGTTTTGAAGCTGAAGATTTCATAGGTTGCAATACAGGAATACCATCAATTCCCAAAGGTCATAACAGCAGATATATCGGGAGTATTTCAGTTAAAAATGGAGAAGTGATCATTAACGGGCAACAGAGTCTTAAAAATCTCAGCGTTACATTAAAGCCGATACAAAATACACAAACAGGTACAATTAAATGGAATAATAAATGTGAATCAACAAATAGTTCATTAAAGAGCCGTTGTCAGGAAATATTTGAATTTTAATTCATTACCCTTATCAATACATATTTACACAGGAAGCAATCAATAATGAACTCACTTTCAACGGCAGAAAACACATTGATGGAAAGAGAAATTCATGATATTTGTCAACGCCACCAATCTGTTGTAATAAAAAAAGATGATAATACGATAACAATTGCCAGCAGCGAATTACCCAATGATGATTTATTATCAGCATTACGTTTTATTTCCGGATGTATTGTTAATGTAGAAATTTGGCCACTGGCAAGGATCGAATCAGTATTACATCAAAATATTTCACTGAATCATGTACCAGAGGAAAAATCCTCTCTATTACCACTTAAAGCTGATATCAATACAGATGAAAATGATGCCCCCGTCATTCAACTTATTAATCAAACTTTATTAACTGCAATTCAGCGGCGTGCATCCGATATTCATTTTGAACCCTTCCAACAGGGTTATCATATCCGTATCCGGGTTGATGGCGCATTACACCTCTTGTCTTCGCCATCTCATCAAATGAATGCAAGCATTGCCGCACGCCTTAAAATAATGGCGAAATTGAATATTGCTGAAAAACGGTTACCTCAAGATGGACAATTTGATTGGTCTGACACCCGACACAACTATGCTATCCGTATGGCGACTTTGCCAACCATACACGGAGAAAAAGTTGTGCTTAGAATATTAAATACAATGCAGCAATTATCGTTAGATCAATTAGGTATTCCTGACCCATTATTGAATCAGCTCCGACAAAAACTCGCATTACCACAAGGAATGATTTTAGTGACTGGTCCAACGGGTAGTGGAAAAACCGTAACTTTATATAGCTGCTTACAATATCTGGATCAGAATAAAAAGAATATTTGTAGTGTAGAAGATCCCGTCGAGATCCCACTGAATGGCATTAATCAGACACAAACTAATAGCAAAATCGAGCTCAATTTTGCCAAAGTATTACGGGCACTATTACGCCAAGATCCTGATGTCATTATGGTAGGAGAAATACGTGATGGCGAAACAGCCGAAATTTCAGTAAAAGCGGCACAAACAGGTCATTTGGTTCTTTCTACATTACATACTAATTCAACCATAGATACATTATCGCGCCTACAAAATCTGGGTATTTCAGGTTATATGGCTGCTTCTTGTATCAAATTAATTATCGCCCAACGACTTGTCAGAAAATTATGTCTTCATTGCCGCAAGCAACAAACAGAAGAAACCATTATTAATATTGAAAATAATTCTCTATTTATTAAGCAATGGTTAGCAGTTGGTTGTGAGCATTGTTTCTCCGGTTATTATGGCCGAACGGCTATTTATGAATTCTTAGAAATAACTTATGATATTCAACAAATATTATCAGAACAGAATCCTAAAAATGTGCAAAAAACCATTATGGCTCAAAGAAAAGACACTTTACTTTCATCAGGTGTTTTATTAGTGGAACAAGGTATCACGACATTAGAAGAAATTTATCAAGTCACAGGTCAGGAATAATAATGAAAATTCATTATCTTTATAATTGGCAAGCAGTGAACAACAAAGGCGAAATATCAAAAGGGAAATCACTATGTGATAACAGGAAAGTTTTATATCATCAGCTTATTCATTCTGGATTGCAACCTTATAATATAAAATGTGAAAAATTGATATTTTATCATCAACAACAAATTGCCTACCGTTTGAATTTCATTCGTCAATTGGCAACACTATTATCATCAGGAATGCCATTACTGAATTGCCTCAACATTCTTATTCGAGAATGTGCTCATCCATTATGGCACTGTGTATTATTAGATATTAGCAAGAAAATTACCCGTGGAGAATCATTTTCCTCCTCATTAAAAAATTATCCATTTCTATTCCCACCTTTATTTTGTCAACTTATTTCTGTTGGTGAATTAACCGGGCAATTAGAAGTCTGCTGTCAATTATTGGTTAAACAACAGGAGCAACAAGATAAGTTACAGAAGAAAATAGCAAAAGCACTACGTTATCCTCTGATTATTACCATTGTTGCCAGCATCATTATTTTATTGATGCTTATTTTTGTTTTACCTGAATTTGAACATATTTATCATTCATTTGATGCACAACTTCCTCTGCTCACCCGCAGTTTATTAATCACTTCCAACTGGCTGATTCAATACGGTGGCTATGGTGTTACTGGATTAATTATACTGTTCCTATTTTATCTACAATTACGTCAACGCCATACAATATGGATTACTCGTGAAAAAAATCTAATGTTACGTTTACCCGTTATTGCAAAATTAATTAGTTGTCAGCAATTAGGACAACTTTTCCATATTCTGTTTATGACACAAAAAGCCGGCCTAACACTCACCGCAGGGTTAGACAGTGCTATTGCATCAATAAATCATCCGGTATTTCTGCAAGCGACTAAATTCTTACGATCTCAAATTAATCAAGGGGTACCAATGAGCGAAACACTGAAACAACAATCTTGTTTTCCTGCTCTGTGTCAGCAGTTTGTCAGTGTTGGTGAAGAATCTGGCAATCTGGAGCTATTATTAGGCAATCTCGCTAATTGGTACCAACAACAAGCATTGGAGATTTCTGATAATATGACCCAGTTACTAGAACCAATACTTATAGTCATAATAGCAATTATTGTCGGTACGCTATTGCTCGCAATGTATTTACCCATTTTTCAACTGGGTACAATACTCACCTAAAGCAAAAATGATTCTGTCGCTTTGTCTCTAGGTCATCTGCCCCCTTTCGGTTACAATCCCGAAATAGTATCAAGTAATATTAAGGGATAGGATGACTTATATTATTGCACTCACAGGTGGGATTGGCAGCGGTAAAACCACCATCGCCAATGCTTTTGCAGCGCTTGGTGTTCCTCTTGTTGACGCAGATATTATTGCCAGAGAAGTCGTTGCTCCTGGAACGCCTGCCTTACAAACCATTTCAGAACACTTTGGTCATGACATATTGACACCCGATGGTAACCTTAACAGAGCACTGTTACGCCAGAAAATATTCACAAACAATCAAGAAAAACAGTGGGTTAATCAACTTCTTCACCCTCTAATACATCAAGAAACCCGACTGCAATTAGAACAGATAACGACACCTTATGTTATTTGGGTTATTCCATTATTAGTCGAAAATAATTTAAGGCATTTGGCAGATCGGATTTTAGTCGTTGACGTTTCACCTGAATTACAAATCAGCCGGGTAGCCACTCGTGATGGTATTAGCAACCAACAGGTTGAAAATATTTTGGCTGCCCAGGCATCCCGTAGCGAGAGGCTGGCTTATGCCGATGACATTATCTCAAATCATGATAACGTACAGGCAATTGCTCCTCGTGTTGCCGAACTACATCAACAATATTTAAAGTTAGCTGGATCAGCCAGGCAGGATAATCATGATGAGTGACACAACTTCTACAATCATTTTTGAACACCCACTGAATGAAAAAATGCGGGCATGGTTGAGAATTGAATCTTCTCTGCAACAACTCACCAGTCAACGCCATCTAGACTCACTAGCAAGCAGCCTCGCCTTCTTCCGCACTGTGACTGAGCTACTTGAAGTGCTAGAACGAGGGGAAGTACGTTCTGAATTGCTAAAAGAGTTAGAACGCCAACAGGCAAAATTAAAACAATGGGCTGAAATACCCGATGTTGATATTAATATCGTCAATAGTTTCAGATTAAAATTGAAAGAGCGAGCTATCGCATTAAGTAAAGCTCCACGGCTGGGGCAATCCCTCAAAGAAGATAAAATTATCAGCCTGGTGCGCCAGCGTCTCAGTATTCCCAGTGGCTGTTGTGGTTTTGATATACCCACCTTACATCTATGGCTTCACTTACCACAATCACAAAGAGATAAAATGGTCGCATTCTGGATTGATAGTTTGCTACCTCTCCAACAAGCCCTGGAAGGTATTTTAGAACTCATCCGCCAATCTGCTATTTTTCGTTCAGAAATCAGTAAAAACGGTTTCCATCAGAATACAGCAGAAGGCGCAGATTTACTAAGATTACGTTTGCCATTAACACCTTTATTGTTTCCCCAAATTTCCGGTCATAAGACCCGCTTTGCTATTCGTTTTTTACCATTAGATAGTGAAAAAGGCTCCGTGCCAGCTCATTTACCATTTGAATTGGCATGCTGTTAATATTACGAACTAATTATCAGGAAAATTATTATGTCTGAATTACTCACGATTGAATGTCCAACATGCGGTAAGACTGTGGTTTGGGGAGAAATAAGCCCATATCGCCCATTTTGCAGTAAACGCTGTCAATTAATTGACTTAGGCCAGTGGGCAAATGAAGAGAAACGGATACCAAGCCAAAGTGAAAACTCCGATAGTGATGATTGGAGTGGACAACCTGAGCAATAATAAATAGCCGCGTTATTAATAATGCGGCTATTGACAACTCAAGCAGTAAGTAATGCAACAATGCTGCGATTAGCAGGCGGGAATTCATCAGCAATTAAATCTTTCTGTAATACCCACCGAGAAAGTTGCTCTTCTTTACCGAAAGGTTCATTTTCCCATTCATCCACCAAGAAGAAATACAGAGTAATCAACCTGTCAGGAAAATCATGTTCAACCGTTTTTACCAGCTCATAATGAGTAACTGTAATACCAATTTCTTCCTGTAACTCACGTATTAAAGCCTGTTCAGGCGTTTCTTCTTTCTCAACTTTCCCACCAGGGAATTCCCAGAAACCACCCATATGGGCATCAGCATGACGCTGAGTAATAAAAATTTCATGTTGCGTATTTCTGATAATCCCAGCGGCTATATGCAGGTGTTTCTTTTCCATATTACCCTTACTTCTTCATCTATTTTTTTGATTGCTCAACAACTAAATGCTATATCCAACGTTGCTCACTTAAAACTAACAGTAAAAAGGCGGTTTCCCGCCTTTTCATTGTTACTGCAAGCGCCCGTGGCAATGTTTATATTTTCTACCCGATCCACAAGGACAAGGATCATTACGGCCTACTTTACGAGCTCCACTGGCAATCTGAGCTTCTGTTGTAGACATCAATGCGCCTTTTTCAACCTCATGGCTTAATTGCTGTTGCCTTGCCAAGCGTTCAGCTTCCGCCCGGCGCTGTTGCTCCAATGCCTCTACTTCCTCCGGCAATCTCACTTGAACTTTGCTCAATGTACTAATCACTTCATATTTCAGCGATTCCAGCATGTTTGCAAACATAGCGAAAGATTCACGTTTATATTCCTGTTTTGGATCTTTCTGAGCATAACCACGGAGATGGATCCCCTGACGTAGGTAATCCATTGCTGCCAGATGCTCTTTCCACAACATATCCAGAGTCTGCAACATGATACCTTTTTCGAAATTACGCATCATTTCAATGCCAACAATCTCTTCTTTACGTTTATAGACTTCAACAGCCTGTTCAAGGATACGCTCACGCAACGTCTCTTCGTGTAACTCAGGCTCTTTATCCAACCACTCTTTGATCGGCAACTCTAAATCGAAATCAGTCACTAAACGTTGCTGCAAACCTTCCACATCCCACATCTCTTCCAGAGATTGAGGGGGAATATAAGCATCGATGGTTGCTTTAAATACATCTTCACGAATGCTACCAATGGTTTCACTAACATCACTCACATCCAGCAAGTCGTTACGCTGAGCATAAATAGCACGGCGCTGATCGTTAGCAACATCATCGTATTCTAACAATTGTTTACGTATATCGAAGTTACGGCTCTCCACTTTACGTTGAGCATTAGCAATGGCTTTGGTTACCCACGGATGTTCAATCGCCTCACCCGGTTTCATACCCAGTTTACGCATCATGCCAGTGACACGATCAGAGGCAAAAATACGCATCAGTGAGTCTTCCATTGATAAATAGAAACGGGATGATCCCGCATCCCCTTGACGCCCGGAACGCCCGCGTAACTGATTATCAATACGACGAGACTCATGACGCTCCGTACCGATAATATGCAAACCACCCGCAGCCAGAACCATGTCATGACGCTCCTGCCATGCGGTTTTAATCTCTTCAATCTGAGCTTCTGTGGGCTCTGTCAATTTAGCAATTTCTGCCTGCCAACTGCCACCCAGCACAATATCTGTACCACGACCAGCCATGTTAGTCGCAATAGTTACCGCACTCGCCTGACCCGCCTGAGCAATAATATCCGCTTCCATTGCATGAAATTTGGCGTTAAGTACGTTGTGCTCGATACCCGCGTTAGTCAGTTCACGGGAAACCAGTTCAGATTTTTCAATAGAAATAGTTCCCACCAATACAGGTTGCCCCTTGCTGGTACGTTCTCGGATATCTTCAATGATAGCTTCAATTTTTTCAGCTTCGGTCATATAAACCAGATCTGGCAAATCATTACGGATCATTGGACGGTTTGTCGGAACCACAATGGTATCAAGCTTATAAATAGAGCTAAACTCAAACGCTTCTGTATCTGCCGTACCGGTCATACCCGCCAGTTTTTTATACAACCGGAAGTAGTTTTGGAAGGTAATTGAAGCTAACGTTTGGTTTTCATTCTGAATTTCTACACCCTCTTTAGCTTCAACAGCCTGATGCAATCCATCAGACCAGCGACGCCCCTGCATAGTACGGCCCGTATGCTCATCAACAATAATGACTTCACCCTCTTTCACGATATAGTCAACATCACGGGTAAACAGCGCATGGGCACGTAGTGCGGCTGTAACATGGTGCATTAACATGATGTTAGTGGGTGAATACAGAGATTCACCTTCTTCCATCAATTTCGCTTCCACTAACAATTGCTCAACCAGAACCAGACCGCGTTCTGTCAAGTTAACCTGACGGGATTTCTCATCAACAGAAAAGTGGCCTTCTCCTTGGAAAGTCTCTGAATCTTCTTTTTCCTGGCGAATCAGTTTAGGGATCAGCTTATTGACCTTGATATAAAGTTCAGAGCTGTCTTCCGCCGGGCCGGAAATAATCAATGGGGTACGCGCTTCGTCAATCAGAATGGAGTCAACCTCATCCACCAGCGCATAATGCAATTTACGCTGAACACGCTCTTCCGGACTAAATGCCATGTTGTCACGAAGATAGTCAAAGCCATATTCGTTGTTAGTACCATAGGTAATATCCGCCGCATATGCCTGGCGTTTAACGGGTGCCGGCATACCTGGCAGGTTAATACCAACACTCAATCCCAGAAATTCAAACAATGGGCGGTTATTTTCGGCATCACGCTGCGCCAGATAATCATTCACAGTGACTACGTGAACACCATGCCCAGTTAATGCATTCAAATAAGCAGGCAAAGTCGCTGTCAGTGTTTTACCTTCACCAGTGCGCATCTCCGCAATACAACGTTCATTCAGAACCATACCACCCAGTAACTGAACGTCGAAATGACGCATAGCAAACACGCGCTTACTTGCTTCACGTGCTGTTGCAAACGCTTCAGGTAACAGATTTTCCAGCGATTCGCCTTTTTCCAAACGGGCACGGAATTCGGCTGTTTTACCCTTCAATTCATCATCAGACAATTTTTCAAACTCTGGCTCCATGCGGTTGATGACATCAACAACTTTACGCATACGGCGCAGTGTACGGTCATTACGACTACCAAAAACCTTTGTTAATAATTTAATCAGCATAGTTAATTACATCTCAGATAAGGCCGTTATCTCGCAGCCAGCAAATAGTTATTTATTTCGAAAATTTGTAAAAAAACGAAGATTCAGAGGTAAGCAGTAGGACCTGCACGGATACCTTGGGCTTTAGCAATCCAAAACGTCGGAGTATAAGAAGATTGTGATGCAACATTCAGGAACAGTATATCTAAGACTGGTTCAGGTGGCTTAGGTTCCCGAACTAATAGTGTATTCAGGGTTTCCAGAACAAGCTGCTGAATACTGCAAGAACTTAACCGGATACTTTGTTTTGCTGTTTCATCGCTCATAGGTTGCGAAACAGAAAAAGCAAAAGAAAGCTGTCTTATCACGTTACGTACAGCATGTTGTTGCCAGTAATTAACGCCATTGGCTGGCTGGTGTTGAACATTCTGCAATGAGAATAGATTATCAAAAGCCGATAAAGCCTGATTTTGCCAACTCTGGCTAGGCGAGGTATTAGCTTGTGAAATATTATCGGTAACACCCGCTAAAATGGTAGGAACGCCAATACTTGCCGCAACCACCCCTAATAACAGATGTGACCAGAAATAACGTCTGCCAAATTGTCGCCAAAGATTTAGAATACCCATTAATCCTTCATCATACCGGAGCTACTTTCATTATGCGCGATAGCCGCCCACAATCATTAGATGTTCTTTTTGAAGACGCCGCCGCCGTTGAGAAAAGCCCGCTTCATGTTATCCAGCAACGTGCCGTCGCTTTGTTAAAACTTAACCGTGCCGTTGTCAGCTTGCTTCCCGCACAATTACATCCGTGGTGCCGGGTCGCTAATTATCGCAAACAAATTCTGGTACTGGAAGCAGGAAACGCCAGTTGGATGACCAGATTACGTTACGAGCTGCCAACGCTGCTTTCTACACTAAGAAGCGAAATTCTACCATCATTGTCATCTATCGACATCAGGATTAACCCATCACTCATGATTAAGCATGGCAATAGTGCGCAGAGCTTCGCAAAAACGATGAGCGATGATCATAAAACTTTACCGACACGTCAGTTAAGTCAAGAGAGTGCGAAAGAATTAATAATGCTAGCGAACCGTAGTCCAAAAAAGCTGAAGGAAAGATTAGAACGACTAGCTGCACTGGCCGGAGAGAGTGCCAGTACAGCTAAAACGACTAAGCGATAACGCTAAATAAATTTAAGTGCTAACGCTGATAAGTGCTAACGCTGAATAGTGTTAACGCCGAGTAAAAAACATCAGCGAGAACAAAATCACTGATAACATAACCCACTGATATATCATTGAATTATTATCAGCATACTAGAGAGTTATGCCATTGCAGTTGATGGAGCACGAAAAGCCAATGGCATTTCAGCTTCATCTTCGAAAGTAATCAGCTCCCATGCACTTTCTTGCGCCAGAACTGCCTGCAATAGTTTATTGTTCAACGCATGACCAGATTTGAACGCAGTAAATGCGCCAATGATGTTATAGCCACACATAAACAGATCACCAATTGCATCCAGCATTTTATGGCGGACAAATTCGTCTTCAAAACGCAAGCCATCTTCATTAAGCACACGATAGTCATCAACAACAATCGCACAATCAAAGCTGCCACCTAAACACAACCCTTTAGATTGTAAGTACTCAATATCACGCATAAAGCCAAATGTACGTGCACGACTGATTTGACGAACAAACGCTTCTGCCGAGAAATCCAGACAGTAACGTTGAGTGCTTGAATCAATCGCAGGGTGATTGAAATCAATAGTGAAATCCAGGCTGAAACCATTATAAGGCGCCATCTCTGCCCACTTATCCCCCTCCTCCACACGCACGGTTTCCTTAATACGCAGGAATTTTTTAGATGTGTTCAGCTCTTCAATACCCGCATCCAACAGCAGGAAAACAAACGGGCTGGCACTACCATCCATAATGGGAATTTCTGGCGCATCAACTTCGATAATAATATTATCGATACCTAACCCCGCAAGCGCTGCATTCAGGTGCTCAACCGTTGAGATTCGCACGTCATGCTCATTTACCAGGCAAGTACAGAGCATAGTATCACGCACGGATTTTGCATCTGCCGGAAAATCAACCGGTGGATTCAAGTCAGTGCGGCGATAGATGACCCCGGTGTTAGCCGGTGCTGGGCGCATTGTTAGCGTGACTTTTTTGCCGGTATGTAGACCGACACCAGTCGCCTGAACAATACGTTTAAGTGTCCTTTGTTTGATCATCGTTTTATCTCGCAATGTTATCCATCCTGCCAACCACTATACACTATGATTGGCGGGCAAGTTTAGCACAAAAAGCGGAGAATCCAATTTTTTAGCTATTAATCGGCCTGTTTACGCAAAAATGCAGGAATATCCAAATAATCAGGCTCCTTGCTAGTTTGTACGCTTTGGTCATTCACCACTTTTGCTGCTGGTTTATTTTCTTCAGACAATGAAGACATACCGCCAGGCATTTGCTGATGACGGTGTTCCATTACACTTGACTGAGAAGACTTATTGGTAACCAACGTAATTTCAGGACGTTTATCCATACCAATACCCGTGGCAACCACAGTCACACGCAACTCATCATTCATGTCTGGATCCAGAGAGGTGCCGATCACGACAGTTGCATTATCAGATGCAAATGCTCGGATCGTGTTACCCACTGTTTCGAACTCATCCAAACGCAGATCAAAGCCAGCAGTAATGTTAACCAGAACACCACGAGCGCCTGACAAGTCGATATCTTCCAGCAATGGGCTGGATATCGCCATCTCAGCAGCTTCTTCCGCACGATCTTCACCCTGCGCAATACCGGAACCCATCATAGCGTAGCCCATTTCGGACATCACGGTACGCACATCAGCAAAGTCAACATTCATTAGACCTGGACGCGTGATCAGTTCAGCGATACCCTGAACCGCACCTTTCAAAACATCATTAGCTGCGCCGAAAGCGTCCAGGAGTGAAATGCCGCGGCCAAGTACTTTTAACAGTTTGTCGTTAGGGATAGTAATCAATGAATCTACATGCTTGGACAATTCAGTGATCCCTTGTTCGGCAAACGCCATACGTTTCTTACCTTCGAAATTGAAAGGCTTAGTCACCACAGCAACTGTCAAAATTCCCAGCTCTTTTGCAATCTCAGCCACCACAGGCGCGGCGCCAGTACCGGTACCACCGCCCATACCGGCAGCGATAAATACCATATCCGCACCATCAAGCGCAGTACGCAATGCATCCCGATCTTCTTGAGCAGCAGTACGACCAACTTCCGGGTTTGCACCCGCCCCCAAACCTTTAGTAATACCATTACCAATCTGGATAGTCTGGCCGACAGCAGTTTTACGCAATGCCTGAGCATCCGTATTTACTGCAAAGAATTCAACACCTTCGATGCGTTCACGCACCATGTGCTCAACAGCGTTACCGCCGCCGCCGCCGACGCCGATGACCTTAATCACCGCGTCATTGGTTAATTCTATTGGTTCAAACATAGTTTCTCTCCGCTTTATGCCTTTATATCGAGACTAAAAATAGATGTAGTCTCTGTATAAAATTAAAACTCTTTTTTCAGCCAGCTACTGACTCTCTTAAACCAACGGCTCACTGAAACATGTTTTTCAATATCCGCATCACCATTAAGATGAGAGGCTTTTCCGTAATGCAGCAACCCTACCGCTGTTGAATAATAGGGTTGCTGCGCATAGTCCGTCAGACCAGTAATATTAAGAGGTTGACCGATACGCACCTGAGCATGAAACACACGCTGAGCGCATTCAGCCAAACCATCAATCTGAGCACCACCGCCAGTCAAGACAATACCCGCCGCCAGATGGTGTTTAACCCCCTGCTGGCGTAACTGTTCCTGCAATCGCAAGATTTCATCATTCACTAAATTCAGTAATTCGATGTAACGCGGCTCAATGACTTCAGCCAACGTCTGACGCTGTAAGCTACGTGGTGGGCGTCCACCGACACTAGGTACCTCCACACTTTCATCTTTGCTGACCAACGAACCTAGTGCACAACCGTGGCGTACTTTTATCGTTTCTGCATCGCTTGGTGGCGTACCAAAGGCATAAGCAATATCACTGGTGACAACGTTACCGGCATAAGGAATAACTTTGGTATGACGCAGCGCTCCGCCGGTATACACCGCAATATCCATCGTCCCTCCGCCAATATCTACCACGCAAACGCCCAATTCACGCTCGTCTTCGGTCAAAACAGCATAGCTGGCAGCCAACCCGGAAAAAATAAGCTGATCGACTTTCAAGCCACAGCGTTCAACGGCTTTTGCAATATTCTTCGCCATATCATTATGACAGGTAATCAAGTGAACTTTCGCCTGCATACGTACACCGGAAAGCCCCACCGGATTTTTAATGCCTTCCTGATAATCGATAGCATATTCTTGCGGAATAACATGCAGTATTCGGTATTCATCACGTACACGAACTGATTTGGCAGTATGAACAACATTGTCCACATCTTCCTGAGTAACTTCCTCTTCGGAAATAGGAACCATCCCGATTTCATTCTGACAACTGATATGTTTTCCAGATAACGCCAGATAAACAGAGGAAATTTGACAATCTGCCATCAATTCAGCCTGATCGATAGCCCGCTGTACACATTTAACAACCGACTCTAGGTCGTTTACACCGCCTTTATCCATACCGCGGGATGGACAGCTTCCCACCCCGATAATATTAACCATACCATCGGGCAGAATTTCACCAACAAGGGCAGATACCTTTGCTGTGCCAATCTCTAGGCCAACTACTAATTTTCTGTCCGTCGATTTGATCATCGTTGTTCTGCCTGCCTCATATAATTATTGCCAGTAATTGTTTATTGCCCTTTGACCGGAGCATTAGGATCACCAATTGGTAAAGATGCCCAACCTACCGCGGCACCACTGTCATAACGCAAATCCACATAATCTACCCTTTTCTCTGTGTTCTGCTGTAACAGCGGATAAAGCTCGATAAAACGTTTAATACGGCCTGTTGTATCCATTCTTCCCAGCTTTAGCTGGATACCATTATCCAGAATCAGTTGCCAGGAACGACGCGCAGTCATTGCCGCCGCTTTTAATTTCAGTTTATTGGCAGCGAGAAGTTTAGCCATGGCTCGGTAACCATCAAGTACTTCTTTTTCACTGCCTTGTGGGCCATAAAGCATCGGGAAATACCCTTTAGCTCCCCATTCAGCCGGAATGCTGAATACCTGACCTTCGGCATCCAGCATCTGTGTGTCATTCCAGCGCACATAAGGGATATATTCTACCAGATGAATTCTCAGTTCATCAGGCCACTGTTTACGGACAGTGACTTGCCTTATCCACGGCATCCGTTCAATTTGTTGCTGAATGATATTCACATCCTGCGTCATGAAAGTTCCCGGTTGCCCTAGTGACAAAATTGCCTGCCGGATATCATCGTTGGTAGTGTAGTGACGCTCACCCGTTACCACCAGTTTTGAAATAGGCAATCTGTTAGCATCTTTCATCCAGTTAAGGACGGCCAAACCTCCCCAAATAATGGTCCCAAGTACCATCAGGAAGAAGATAAGCCCTGCCAGGTAAGAGCCGTTACTAGGACGGGAACTGCTATTTTCATTATCCCGTCCCCTCACTTTCAGGGCCGCTTGAGACATATCAATCAGCCAACTCCAAAATCTTTACCACCAACTGTGAAAAACTTAATCCCGCCTGACGCGCAGCCATCGGCACCAAGCTGTGACTGGTCATCCCCGGAGAGGTATTCACTTCCAACAGATAGAAATCACCATCAGTATCCATCATGACATCAACTCGCCCCCAACCACTGCACCCAACTGACTGATAAGCTTTAAGCGCCAGTTCTGTCAATTGCTGCTCTTTTTCATCACTTAAGCCACTTGGACAAAAATATTGTGTTTCTTCAGACCAATATTTTGCATCATAGTCATAAAAAACAGCAGCGGGTTGAATACGAATAGAAGGCAAAGCCGTATCACCAAGGATGGCTACTGTGTATTCCGGGCCGTTCAACCATTTTTCTACCAGCAAGTCAACGTCATAACGAAACGCTGCCTCTAATGCGCCACGCAACTCTGAAATCTCATCAACCTTAGTCATACCAACACTGGAACCTTCCAGACTTGGCTTAACAATTAATGGCAAACCTAAACCTGCTACATATTCTTGGAGTTGAGAATCAGTCAATCGTTCAAATTGCTGAGAATTAATTGAAACATATGGCGAAACAGTCAACCCAATTCCCTGCCATAACTGTTTTGTCCGCAATTTATCCATTGACAGTGCAGAGGCCATCACGCCACTACCGGTATAGGGTAACTGCAAAAATTCCAATACACCTTGCAAAGTACCGTCTTCCCCACCACGCCCATGAAGCGCGATAAAGACTTTCTCAAATCCAGCTTCTTTAAGTTGAGTCACAGGAAAATCTTTTGTATCAACTGGATGTGCATCAATACCCGCTTCTCTCAATCCAGCCAACACGGCTTGTCCCGATAACAGCGAAACTTCACGCTCAGCGGAAGTTCCTCCCAACAGTACCGCGACTTTCTCAGCCATTGTGTTTTTCCTCATTCAAAGATGGCTGTAATTTCGTTTCAGCCAGATTACGCGCTATTTTGCCTATATTGCCGGCCCCTTGAACCAGAATTAAATCATTACCATCCAGCACCTGTGCCAATGCAGCGGTCACCTTTGCCGGATCAGAGACCAAAATCGGATCTAACTTACCGCGGCTACGGATAGTACGGCACAACGAACGACTATCTGCCCCCGGAATAACCACTTCACCCGCAGAGTAAACATCCAACATCAGCAATACATCTACCTGATTCAATACATTGGCAAAGTCATCGTACAAATCACGAGTTCGGGTATAACGATGAGGTTGAAATATCATCACAATCCGTTTATCCGGCCAGCCAGCACGAGCGGCTTTAATGGTTGCATCCACTTCCGTTGGATGATGACCATAATCATCAACCAACATCGCACTGCCACCTTTGCCGTTAACATGTTCCAGAGGAAAATTCCCCAAAAAATCAAAACGGCGCCCGGTTCCCTGAAAACCTGCCAACGCAGCCAAAATATCACTGCCAGAAATCCCCTCCTCAGTCGCAACAGCCACTGCCGCCGCCGCATTCAGCGCATTATGGCGACCCGGTGCATTCAATACGACTTTCAGATCCGCCATATCTTGACGACTAACAGTAAAATATCCCTGAGCACCTTTTTGCTGATAATGGGTGATACGTACGTCCGCTTCTTCACTAAAACCATACGTCGTGATATAGCGCCCAACACGAGGAATTAACTCTTTGGCAACCGGATCATCAATGCACATGACTGCACGTCCGTAAAAAGGTAGGTTGTGCAAGAAGTTGATAAACGTCTGTTTCAAGTTTTCGAAGTCACCATGATAGGTATCCATATGGTCTGCTTCGATATTCGTAATGACCGCCACCATCGGCTGCAAATGCAAGAAAGAAGCATCACTTTCGTCAGCTTCCGCAATTAAATAACGGCTACTGCCAAGACGAGCATGCGTTCCTGCTGCTTTAACTAAACCACCATTAACAAAAGTGGGATCTAAACCAGCCTGTGCATAGATGCTAGAAATCATCGCTGTTGTTGTCGTTTTACCGTGAGTCCCGGCAATAGCAATACCATGACGGTAGCGCATCAGTTCTGCCAACATCTCTGCTCTGCGAATAACCGGAATTCGGGCCTCACGAGCAGCAACAATTTCCGGGTTATCCGCCAAGATTGCGCTTGAAGCCACAACAACACTGGCATCCAGTATATTTTCAGGACGATGATTAAAATAAATCTGAGCGCCCAACTTAGTCAGTTGCCGAGTTACCGGGTTTGGGGCCAAATCAGATCCACTGATCTGATAACCTTCATTAGCCAACACTTCGGCGATCCCCCCCATGCCAGCACCACCAATGCCAACAAAGTGGATGTGCCTGACTTTTCTCATCTCAGGCACGAAAACTCTTAATTTCGCCAGTTGTTGTGTATTCACGTTTTCTTCTTCACTATATATGTTTGCTTCACCGCCCCTTTTAAGGCGGTCTAAATCATTTTTTTGCCGCATCGATTAATGCCGCCGATACTCGCTCAGTTGCATCAATAATTGCTGCTGAACGGGCTTTTTCCGCCATTTCCAGCAATTGCGGCCGTTGCCACTGAGTTAATAATTCGATTACTGCATCAACCGTAAATTGGGGTTGCTCCAATATTTTTGCTGCGCCAACCTTTTCTAGAGGTAACGCATTCCAGTATTGCTGACGATCTTTATGCTGAAATGGCACAAAAATCCCAGGTAATCCCACCGCTGACACTTCACTAACCGTCAACGCGCCAGAACGACAAATCACCACATCAGCCCAAGCATAAGCTTGTGCCATATCGTCAATAAATTCAGTAATCTTATGTTCGCATTTAACTAAATTGTCATAGGCATTCTGAACACTTTCTTTAGCCCCTTTGCCTGTCTGATGCCAAAGAGTAATTTTATCACCCATACGGGCAGCAATTTCAGGCATTGCCTGGTTAAGAATTCTCGCCCCCTGACTGCCACCAACAACCAGAACTCGAATCGGACCTTCACGCCCTGTCAAACGTTGTTCAGGTATAGGCAGTGTCAACACATCTTCGCGAACAGGATTGCCAACAACGGGCGCTTTTGGAAATGCGCCGGGAAATGCTTGTAAAACAGTCGTAGCGATTTTAGCCAGCCACCGGTTTGTCAGCCCGGCAATACCATTCTGTTCATGCAATACAACCGGAACACCGCACATCCACGCAGCAATGCCGCCGGGACCAGAAACATATCCCCCCATGCCAAGCACGACATCTGGCTGATAGCGACGCATAATCGCCTTTGCCTGACGAATTGCTTTGAAAATCCGGACCGGGGCAGCCAACAATGCTTTGATCCCTTTACCTCGCAGACCAGAAATCTGAATAAATTCAATATCAATGCCATGTTTTGGCACTAAATCGGCTTCCATACGATCCGCTGTTCCCAACCAGAGAACGTCCCAGCCCTGGTCTTTTAAATGATGAGCTACAGCCAGACCAGGGAAGACATGTCCTCCAGTTCCACCTGCCATCACCATCAAACGCCGGGTTTTGCCACTCATCGGGGGCTCCTTACAAACGCTTGAGCTTTTGCCAAGCGTGTTTCAAAATCAATTCTTAATAGCAATACGATAGCTGTCGACATAATCAGCAAACTTGAACCACCGTAACTAATCAAAGGTAAAGTCAAACCTTTAGTCGGTAACATACCTGCGGCGGCCCCAACGTTAACCAGAGCTTGGAAACTAAACCAAATACCCACCGAACAAGCCAGAAAACCCGAAAAACGCTGATCCATCTGTAATGCGCGACGACCTATCGTCATTGCGCGAAAAGCGACGAAGAATATCATTAACAACACCAAAACCACACCTACGTAACCTAATTCTTCTGCCAAAACAGAGAAAATAAAGTCAGTATGTGCTTCCGGCAGGTATTCCAGTTTCTGTACTGAATTTCCTAGTCCTTGCCCTAAAAATTCCCCTCGACCAAAAGCCATCAAAGATTGCGTTAATTGATAACCTTTGCCGTATGGATCTTCCCAAGGATCCAGAAAGGAAGTTACACGGCGTATACGGTAAGGTTCAGCAATGATTAACAAAACCACCGCGAATACCCCTGAACCAATAATTGCTAGAAACTGCCATAATTTTGCCCCGGCCAGAAATAGCATTGCCAACGTTGTTACAAACAGTACAACCACTGTTCCCAAGTCAGGTTGAGCCAGAAGTAACACCGCTAACACGACCATCACGCCCATTGGCTTACAGAATCCCCAAAAGTTATTCCGCACTTCTTCTACTTTGCGCACCAAATAACTGGCGAGATAGCAAAATAGAGAAAGTTTCGATAACTCAGCAGGTTGAATCCTCAAAGGCCCAATGGCAATCCAGCGCGATGCACCATTTACTGAATTTCCCACCACCAGGACAACCAGCAACAAAATAACGGAAATAAGCAGCATCAGATTGCTATAGCGTTGCCAGAAATCCATTGAGATACGCAATGTAATCAATGACAACCCGAAAGCCAGCAAGAGATAAATCGCATCACGCTTAGCAAACAGAAACGGATCTTCTGCAAGACGCTGCCCAACCGGCATCGATGCTGATGTCACCATAACAAAGCCGATAATTCCTAATCCGAGTGTCAGCCAAACCAGTGTGCGATCATACAACACCATATTGGCGGCATCAGTTTCACGGCCACCAATAACCCAGTCTTTTAATCTACTGAATCCCGGAATAGACATCAGCCCAACTCCTCTGCCAAGCGGGTAAACTCATGACCACGCTGTTCAAAATTACGGAACTGATCAAGGCTTGCACAAGCAGGAGATAACAGCACCATGTCACCAGCCACCAGACGCGGAGCAATATCACGTATCGCCTGTTCCATAGTTTCAGTCAATATCGCTATTTCCGGGCGTAGTTGAGCCAACTGTTTTCCATCCCGACCAAAGCAGTAAAGCTGAACTTTATTCCCGCTCAGGAAAGGTTTAAGCGGAGAAAAATCTGCCGACTTGCCATCACCACCTAACAGCAAATAAAGCGAGCCCTCCAAGTTCAGACCATCAAGCGCCGCCACCGTACTACCAACATTGGTCGCCTTAGAATCGTTAATCCAACGCACCCCGTTGTTCAGGCGAACAAGCTGGAAACGGTGGTCAAGTCCCGGATAAACCGTCAATGTTGCCAAACTGGCTTCACGAGGAATACCAACCGCATCAGCTAAAGCCAATGCAACCAACCCATTGACGTAGTTATGTCGTCCAGTCAGCTTAATTTCATTTGTCGCCAGCAGTGATTGGTTGTGAGCTTTCAAAAAAGCATTTTCACTATCAAGCTGGTAGTCACCACAATCGACACCAAAGCTGACACAACGGCTATCCATACCCGTTTCAGGCAGTGTCAAGGGATCTTGAGCATTCACAATGCATCTTTTCGCCTGACGATAAATCCTCAGTTTAGCTGCCCGGTACTGAGATACCCCCTGAGGATAACGATCCATATGGTCCTCAGTCACATTAAGCACAGTGGCGGCTGTTGCGTTCAGACTATATGTAGTTTCCAACTGGAAACTGGAGAGCTCTAAGACATAAAGCTGACAAGATTTCTTCAACAATTCTAATGCAGGTAGGCCAATATTACCGCCAACACCCACCTGCCAATTAGCCGCTTTCGCCATTTCACCGACAAGACTGGTAACGGTACTTTTACCATTAGAGCCGGTAATGGCGACTATCGGGGCTGTTGTTTCACGGCAAAACAACTCGATATCACCAACAATTTCAATACCTGCATTAGCCGCAGCCTGCAATTCCGCCGTTGCCAAGGCAACGCCTGGGCTTACAACAATCAAGTCAGCATCCATCAACCAGCCAACATTCAGGCTTCCACTGTGACACTCAACACCATCGGGCAGTTTATCCTTGCCGGGTGGTACCGCACGAGTATCTATCACATGAGGGATCACACCTCGTGCCATAAAAAAGTCAACACAGGAGAGACCCGTTAGCCCCAACCCGATAATGACGACTTTTTTACCCAAATAATCTGCCATGATTAACGTACCTTCAATGTTGCCAAGCCAATCAGCACTAGCATCAGAGAAATAATCCAAAAACGCACAATAACACGCGGTTCTGGCCAGCCTTTCAATTCATAATGATGGTGAATAGGCGCCATACGGAAAATACGCTGCCCGCGCAGTTTAAAAGAACCCACCTGTAAAATAACTGACAGGGTTTCCACCACAAATACACCGCCCATAATCACCAGTAGAAACTCTTGGCGTAGCAACACAGCAATCGTCCCCAGTGCACCACCTAATGCCAAAGAGCCCACATCCCCCATGAAAACCTGAGCCGGATAAGTGTTGAACCACAAGAAACCTAGTCCTGCGCCAACAATCGCAGTACAGACGATAACCAGCTCACCAGCATGGCTCAGATAAGGGATATGCAGATAGTTAGCAAAATTGACATTACCTGTCGCCCATGCCACCAAAGCAAAACCCGCGGCAACAAAAACGGTTGGCATAATTGCCAAACCATCCAATCCGTCAGTCAAATTCACTGCATTACTGGTTCCGACAATCACAAAGTAAGTCAACAGAATATAAAGCACACCCAGTTGCGGCATCACATCTTTAAAGAATGGCACGACCAATTGTGTTGCCGGAGTATCTTTACCGAAACTGTACATTGCAAACGCCACCCCCAACGCCAGGACGGACTGCCAGAAATACTTCCAACGGGCAATCAACCCCTTAGTATCTTTGCGCACAACTTTGCGGTAATCATCCACGAAACCAACAATGCCGTAACCAATCAGCACAATCAGCACGCACCAAACATAGGGGTTATTCAAGCGCACCCACAACAGTGTAGAAATCGTAATTGAAAGTAAAATCAGCAAACCACCCATCGTCGGCGTACCACGTTTGCTAAAGTGAGATTCCGGCCCATCATTGCGAACAACCTGCCCAATTTGTAATTTTTGCAGAAAGGCGATCATACGCGGCCCCATCCACAATGCGATAGCCAAAGCAGTCAGCAGGCTGACGATAGCCCTAAACGTCAAGTAAGAAAAGACGTTAAAGCCGGAGTGATATTTGACCAAATATTCGGCCAGCCAAACTAACATGTGAAGCTCTCCTGTAATGCGTGGACAACATCTTCCATTGTGGTATTACGCGAACCTTTAACTAACACTGAAAAGACTTTGTGTTGTTGTAATAGTGGAACCAATGTTGCGATCAATGCAGCTTTATCCGCAAAATGCTGACCACAACCGCTCGCTTCACTAACATGAATACTTAATTCGCCCACACTGAACACACTATCGATACCGCGAGAAGCTGCGGTTTCACCAATCTGACGATGGTAATCTGCTGACTGTTCACCCAATGCCCCTATATCGCCAACAACCAGCACTCGGTAACCCGGCATCTGTGATAACACCTGAACTGCAACGGTCATTGAACCGACATTGGCGTTATAAGTATCATCAAGCAGCAATTTTCCTTCTGCCAGATTGATTGGAAACAACCGCCCTGGTACCGCTTTCAGCTCAGACAAGCCCAAACGGATATCTCGCAGGGTTGCGCCAACAGAAATTGCTAACGCACTGGCCGCTAACGCATTGGCGATATTGTGTTTTCCAGGCAACGGCAAATTGATTTCTGTGCTACCAATAGGCGTATGCAGACAAAAATCCGTAGTCAGTTGTTTAACCTGAACATCTGTAGCGTAAAAATCAGCACCTGATGCTTGTTGCATGGAAAAACGCTGTACTGTTTTGTCGCCAATAACCTGCTGCCAGTGAGTCCAATCATTGCTTTCCATATTGATAATGGCCGTACCTTTCTCTGAAAGACCGGTAAAAATCTCGCCCTTAGCTTTTGCAATACTCGCCAGAGAGCCAAAATCCGCTAAGTGCGCAGCAAACAGGTTATTGACTAATGCCGTTTCCGGCCGAACCATTTCTACGGTATAGGCAATTTCACCAACATGGCTTGCACCTAATTCAACCACAGCAAACTCATGTTGTTCTGTCAGCCTGAACAATGTCAGCGGCACACCGATATCATTATTCAGGTTACCTGCGGTATAGAGCGTATTGCCACATTGGCGCAAAATCGCTGCGGTCATCTCTTTTACCGATGTTTTGCCGGACGACCCCGTCAACGCAACAACACGGGCATTACTCTGCTGGCGAACCCAACTCGCTAATTTACCCATTGCTAAACGAGTATCTTTAACCACGACCTGTGGAAAGTTAATATCCAATACGCGGCTGACGAGCAAAGCACTGGCACCGGCTTTTACAGCATCAGCAAAAAAGTCATGAGCATCAAAACGCTCACCTTTCAAAGCAATAAACAGACTGCCATTTCCAACCTGACGGCTGTTTGTAGTCACATCACTGATACAAATATTTGCAGCCTGCTGTTCAGTCACCTGATTTAATACGCCATCCGTTACTTGCGCCAGTTGTTGCAAAGTGAGGGAAATCATGCAATCACCCCCAATAACCGAGCAACAGTCAACCGGTCTGAGTAATCTAAGCGGCGATGGCCAACCAATTGATAATCTTCATGGCCTTTACCCGCTATTAATACAACATCATCTGCTTTTGCCTGCATAATAGCGCTGGTTACCGCTTCAACACGGCCATGAATCGCTATCGCACTCCCCGGATCAAGAAAACCCGTCAAAATATCAGCAACAATTACCTGTGGTTCTTCATTACGCGGATTATCATCAGTAACAATCACATAATCGGCCCACTGCTCTGCAACGCCCCCCATCAATGGGCGTTTACCTTTATCACGATCACCACCACAACCAAAAACACACCAAAGCTTACCTTGACAATGCAAACGTGCAGCCATCAAAGCTTTTTCCAGCGCATCAGGTGTGTGAGCATAATCAACAACGACAACTGGTTTGCCCGGTGCAGTGAATACTTCCATTCGTCCACAGACAGGTTCCAGGCAGGAAGCTGTTGCAAGCAGTTTTTCCAGCGGATAATCCAAAGCTAATAAGGTGGAAAGCGCCAACAACAGGTTGCTGACATTAAATGCTCCCATCAGGGCGCTATCAATTGTACCGCCTCCCCAACTGGACTCGAAGGTAATGGATACCCCTTTATCGTGATACTTTATTTCATGCGCCGCTAACCAACGCCCCTGCCAATTTTCCGGCAGACAGTTTTCCATCGTCACAGCAACCGCTTGCGGTAAACGGGACAACCATTTCAATCCAGTCTCATCATCAGCATTAATGATTTGTTGCTTCACATTATGAGTAGAAAATAACAGCCATTTAGCGGCTTCGTAGTGTTCCATATCACCGTGATAATCGAGATGATCACGGCTCAAATTAGTAAACACTGCCGCTTCAAACGGCAACGCAGCTACACGCCCCTGAACCAGTCCATGAGAAGAGACTTCCATTGCCGCAAAAGTCGCCCCTTGCCGAACAAGTTGTTGCAAATCCAGTTGAATATCAACAGCCGAGCCTGTGGTATTTTCAGTTGGCGCCACATGCCCCAGTAAACCATTACCGACAGTTCCCATCACGGCACTGGTTTCCCCCAATCCGTGACTCCACTGAGCAAGTAATTGGGTAGTGGTTGTTTTACCATTGGTTCCGGTTACACCAATCAAGTGCAATTTATCACCAGGGTGACAATAAAACTCACCAGTTAACTGTGACAACTTATTATTCAAATCGTTCACATAAACAACCGGAACACCGTGCATAATCTGTACGGTTCCGCTATTGGCCTCGCCCCGGGCTTCTGCAATAACCGCCGCAACCCCTTGTGCGATGGCTTGAGGAATGTAGTCTCGACCATCTGCCTGGTGCCCTTTAATGGCAACAAACAGATCTCCGGCAGCCGATTTACGGCTGTCCAATGTCATTTCGCGTAACGCACGCACTGGGGCGTCAATACCCAATGGCGCAAGTAAATCGCGTAGATTACGATCTGCCACCTGTATCCTCTTTCTTATTAATCACAAATTCGTTTTTATCACCTGCCGCCAAAGCATCTGGCTCCACATTCATGATGCGTAGAACACCCCCCATGATGGTGCCAAATACCGGCGCAGAAACCGCACCACCGTAATACTTACCTGCCTGTGGCTCATTAATAATCACAACCAGTGCAAATCTTGGATTACTTGCAGGGGCAACACCTGCGGCGTAAGAGATATATCGACTAGCATATTTGCCATCCGGCCCAACTTTCTTAGCTGTACCCGTCTTGATTGCAATCCGATAACCTTTTATCGCAGCTCGCACTCCGCCGCCGCCGGGCAGAGCCACACTTTCCATCATATGAACGACTGTGCGCATAATTGGTTCAGGAAATACTCTTGTGCCTGGCACAGGTGGATCAACTTTGGTAATTGACAGAGGACGATAAATACCCAAACTACCAATCGTTGCATAGACCCGCGCTAACTGTAATGGTGTTACCATCAGCCCATAACCGTAAGAAAAGGTCGCTCTATCAAGATCTGACCACCGTTGTTTTCCTGTTGGATATAAGCCACTGCTTTCTCCAACCAACCCCAGATTGGTCGCCTTTCCTAACCCAAAACGTGAATAAACATCCACCAATTCTGTCGCGGGCATCGCCAACGCTAGCTTAGAAACACCGACGTTACTCGATTTTTGTAAAATACCAGTGATAGATAATTCCGGATAACGGGATACGTCTCTGATTTCCTTACCGCTTATCCTATAAGGTACTGTATTAATAACGGTATTTTCTTTGATGATACCATCATTCAGCGCAGCCATTACCACCATCGGCTTAACAGTGGAACCTGGCTCGAAAATATCGGTGATAGCCCGGTTACGCATTACTTCTTTTGGCGTATTGATGCGATTATTTGGGTTATAAGATGGGCTGTTTGCCATTGCCAGCACTTCTCCGGTATTAACATCCACCAACACCGCTGTACCGGATTCTGCTTTATTAAAGGCCACCGCATTGGTTAATTCGCGATAAACCAGCGCCTGTAAACGTTCATCAATACTCAATACCAGATTGTGTGCCGCCAGACTATCCACAGATGAAATATCTTCGATAACACGGCCAAAGCGATCTTTGCGTACAGTCCGCTCACCCGGTTGCCCCGTCAACCAACGATCAAAACTTTTTTCTACGCCTTCAATACCCTGACCATCAACGTTGGTCACGCCAATAATATGTGCCGTTACCTGACCTGACGGATAATAACGCCGGGATTCCTGACGCAAATAAATTCCCGGTAATTTCAGTTTATGAATATAATCGCCAACTGATGGGTTAACCTGACGCGCTAAATAAACAAAACGGCCTTTTGGATTAACGCTAACTTTGTCAATAAGCTGCTCAAGAGGCAAATTAATGGCATCAGATAAAGCTTTCCAGCGGGTATCACCCGTAATTCCCCCTTGTTCAAATACCTCTTTCGGATCTGCCCAAACAGCATTGACTGGAACGCTAACAGCCAGAGGTCGGCCCATTCGGTCACTGATCATACCGCGAGCGGTAGGGACTGATTGCACGCGCAGGGAACGTAAATCACCTTCTTTAACCAGTTGATCAGGATTGATGACCTGCAAATAAGTCACTCTCAACAATAAGGCAATTAAAGCTACAGCAATCCCCCCGCATAACAAAGCAAAACGCCAGCTAACAAAACTGGCTTTATCTTCTTGCCTTTTTAACTTCACGGAGCGTACTGCTTTCATCTCTTACCTTTTTAATAATTAAATTAACTCACTGTGAAACAACAATGTTTTCCTGAGCAGGATTAACATGCTGCATATGCATTTTTTCAACAGCTATCCGCTCAACCCGGCTGTGATCACCCAAAGCATTTTCTTCGAGGATCAAATTGCGCCACTCGATATCTAATGCATCACGTTCCACCACCAGATGCTCTCTTTCAGCCGTCAACAAACGGGTTTCATGTGCAGTAGTTACAACAACTATGGCCGAAACCAGTACAACGACTAGAAGAATTAACGGTATCTTGGCATTCTTGAGCAAATCGCTGCCGATAATACCGGTTAATCCGTGACGTTCACCTGCCATTATTCACTAACTTTTTCAGCAAAACGCAAAACAGAACTACGAGCCCGTGGGTTATTAGCCACTTCTTCCTCTGGAGGTTTCATCTTGCCAATCGATTTCAAGCTACGCCCACCTTGTGCTTTCAGTTGCTCTTCTGTGAGTGGCAATCCTGCCGGTACTTGTGGCCCTCGACTATTCTGACGAATAAATCGTTTAACAATCCGATCTTCCAGCGAATGGAAACTAATCACTGAAAGTCTCCCCTGCGGTGCAAGCACTTGTAATGCTCCCTCCAGCGCCTGCTCAATCTCTTCCAGCTCACTGTTGATATAGATCCTAATAGCCTGGAAGCTCCTGGTTGCTGGATGCTTATGTTTTTCTTTTACCGGGCTGGCCTGAGCAATCAAATCGGCTAGCGCTTTTGTTCGGATAATTGGCTCTTCCTGATTGCGTGCCACAATTGCTCTGGCAATGCGTTTGGCGAAACGCTCTTCACCAAATGTTTTCAATACCCAGGCAATATCATCTGCTGTTGCGTTCATCAGCCATTCTGCTGCTGACTGCCCGCGAGTCGGGTCCATCCGCATATCTAGCGGCCCATCACGCATAAAAGAAAAACCGCGTTCCGGATCATCCAACTGAGGCGAAGAAACACCTAAATCCAGTAATACACCATCAATTTTGCCGATTAGCCCGGCTTTTTCTGTATAGTGAGCCAATTTAGAAAATGGCCCATGTACAATTGAAAAACGTGGATCTGTAATTGCTTTCGCCACTTCAATCGCCTGAGGATCTCGATCAATGGCAATTAAGCGACCTGCCGTCCCCAATTGCGACAAAATCAGACGTGAATGCCCTCCACGGCCAAATGTGCCATCAATATAGATGCCATTTTCACGAATATTCAGCCCGTTGACTGCTTCATCCAACAATACGCTGGTATGTTTAAAATGACTATTTGCCATATTTATAGTGATAATTCCTGTAGCCGTACTGATAAAGGTTCCTGTGTGGATTGCTCAGCCGCAATATCATCTTTAACCTGTTGATACCAAGCCTGTTCATCCCACAGTTCAAATTTGTTGAACTGACCAACCAGCATGACCTCTTTGACTAGCCCTGCATGCTGACGCAATGTATTAGCTAATAAAAGACGTCCTGCACTATCCATCTGGCATTCACTGGCATGACCTAAAAGTAAACGTTGCACCCGACGCTCCGCCGGGTTCATGCTGGATAAGCGAGAAAGTTTTTCTTCAATAATTTCCCATTCAGATAATGTATAAAGCAACAAGCACGGTTGATGAAGGTCAATGGTACAAACCATTTGCCCTTGTGATTCCTCATTTAGCATAGCCCGGTATCGGGTAGGTACGGTGAGCCGCCCCTTGCTATCGAGATTTATCTGCGTTGCTCCACGAAACATCCTCAGGTCGCCCCTGGTGATCAAAAATTACCACTTTATCCCACTAATCCCCACAATAAGGAGTTTACGGATGGGACGAAAACCTTGTCAAGCCAGAGCCGATGCGCTTTAGCTATATTTGATGGCAGGATTTTGGCTGTTGGGAGGCATAATTATTAAATTTAGCAATATCAATAATAATTAACACCATGATAATTCTGAATAATTTTACAAGCACAGGGAGAATAAATGTTTACGGCAAAATAATGAAAAAATAGTTGTGTGATTAATTTATTTACATAATTTACATTTCATTACTATTTAACCACCGTGCAGCAATGTTTATCATTCTATTTGATGCATTCAACACTCAAACTAACTAGCAGCAAAAAACCACAAAATAAATATTATTAAAATCAATTTAATATATAAAAGACGGTAAAAAAACGGGGATAAATAGACAAATCCCAAACTCAAATAAGCGCTGTTCCATGCGCTTCTTTCTACTGAATAATTTATGTATGAACGAAATTGCTATTTGCTCGCGCTGAAACACTTCTTTTAAGACAGATCTGACAACCAAAACCCCCCATCAGAAAATTAATGAGGGGTTTTTATTATATTTTCCGACTCAGGCTTCCTCGACGACATAAGTCACGATGTATCCGTGTGATACCTGGCCCTGGCTTCTGCTTTTCATCCAGACTTGTTAACACCAGTTCCAATACCCGTTCAGCAATTTCACGATGACGCTGCGCTACAGAAAGCACTGGACATTCAAGGAAATCCAATAATTCATGATCACCAAAAGTCGCAATAACCAATTGATTTGGTAAACGACCGCTGTGTTTTAGCGTAACATCCATGACTCCCTGTAACAGGGCAAAAGAGGTGGTGAACAACGCTTGTGGCATTGGATGAGTTTCTAACCATGTGGTGAACACTTCAGCAGCCGCATCACGCTCATAGCTGTTTGAGTAAAGATACATCACTTTACGAGGGTCATCTTTCCATGCTTCACGGAACCCCTGTTCACGCAGAAAACTGACCGATAATTCAGGTAATGCACCGAGATAAAGCACAGATTCAGCAGGGAATTGGCGAAATTCTTGTGCCAACATCTTTGCATCTTCAAAATCATCACCCACTACGCTGATAAAGTGTTCATTTTCGAGTGCCCGATCGAGAGCAATAATAGGCAAAGAACGATTTGCCCAGCGTTGATAAAAAGGATGCTCCGGCGGTAATGCGGTAGAAACAATAATTGCATCCACCTGACGTTGTAGCAGGTGTTCAACACAGCGCATTTCATTATCAGGTTGGTCTTCCGAACAGGCTATCAATAACTGATAGCCACGCTGACGAGCCTGACGTTCCAAATAATTAGCAATACGGGTATAGCTGGTATTTTCTAAATCTGGAATAACCAAACCAATAGAACGGGTACGTCCTGCACGGAGACCGGCTGCCACAGCATTAGGATGGTAATTATGCTCTCTGACCACTGCCATCACTTTTTCTACCGTTTTATCACTGACACGGTATTGCTTGGCTTTACCATTAATTACATAACTGGCCGTTGTGCGTGAAACACCTGCAAGGCGGGCGATTTCATCCAGTTTCACATTAACTCCTTCATAGACCCCAAAAAGGCCCTACTTTATCGCAGAGCCTGATAAATGTATGCACATAGCCCCGCAGTTTGCGATTTTTCATCGCATAATTTTATCCCCACGAGAGACACCGACAATACCCGAACGAGCAACTTCAACAATTTCAGCAACATCCCGAACAGCATCGAGAAAGGCATCCAATTTATCGCTGGTTCCCACCAACTGTACGGTATATAAGGTCGAAGTCACATCAACGATCTGCCCACGGAAGATGTCAGTACTGCGTTTGATCTCTTCACGTCCATATCCACTGGCCTGCAATTTGACTAGCATAATCTCACGCTCTACATGAGAACCCGGCGCCAACTCGCTGACTCGTAACACATCTACCAACTTGTGCAACTGTTTTTCAATCTGTTCAAGTACCCTTGCATCGCCCTTAGTCTGAATTGTCATCCTCGATAATGTCGGATCATCGGTTGGAGCAACAGTTAAACTTTCAATGTTGTAGCCACGTTGGGAAAACAGACCAACAACCCGGGACAAAGCCCCTGATTCGTTTTCAAGTAATACAGATAAAATCCGGCGCATAATCAGGTTCTCTCCGTTTTGCTTAACCACATCTCATCCATTGCTCCTCCACGGATCTGCATAGGATATACATGTTCAGTTTCATCCACAGTGATATCAACAAATACCAGCCGCTGATTTTCAATCACCTCTTTCAAGGCTTCAGCCAATTTACTTTCCAATTCATCATAACGTTGAATAGAAATGCCAACATGACCGTAAGCTTCAGCCAATTTGACAAAATCAGGCAAGGATTCCATATAAGATTGAGAGTGACGACCGGCATAAATCATATCTTGCCATTGTCTTATCATCCCCAAGAAACGATTATTCAAGTTCAGAACCAGTACCGGCAACCCATATTGCAACGCGGTAGACAACTCCTGAATATTCATCTGAATACTGCCATCCCCCGTAACACAGACTACCGTCGCTTCCGGTTTCACCAGTTTAACGCCCAAAGCAGCCGGTAAACCAAATCCCATAGTTCCCAAACCACCGGAACTGATCCAACGCCTTGGTTTATCAAATGGGTAATGCAATGCAACAAACATCTGATGCTGCCCAACATCTGAAGTGACATAAGCTTCCCCTTTCGTCAGACGATAGAGAACCTCGATAGCCGCTTGTGGTTTTATTTTTTCACCGCTGCGATCAAAACTGAGACATTTACGGCTACGCCATTGCTGAATAGATAACCACCAATCTTTTAGCGCATCTGGATCTTGCGTGTCTTCCATTGTCTCCAGCAACGCCAGCATCTGTCCAAGCACCTGTTTAGCATCACCAACAATAGGTACATCTGCGGAAACCGTTTTCGAAATTGATGTTGGATCAATATCAATATGTAATACCGTTGCTTCCGGGCAATATTTTTCCAGATTATTGGTGGTGCGATCATCAAAACGTACACCGACAGCAAAAATCACATCTGAATTATGGATTGCTTTGTTAGCTTCGAATGTACCATGCATACCGAGCATGCCCAGGCTTTGCGGATGAGTTGCAGGGAAACTGCCTAATCCCATCAGGGAGCTCACAACAGGGATATTGAACTTTTCTGCCAATACCAGTAATTCTGCTGAACAATCTGCGTTAATCACCCCCCCGCCTACATATATGACTGGTTTTTTCGCATTCAATAGTTTTCTTAATGCCCGCTTAATCTGCCCTTTGTGTCCTTGAATCGTTGGATTATAAGAACGCATACTTATCTGATCAGGATAAATATAGGGTAATTTTACTGCCGGATTTACCGTGTCTTTCGGTAAATCAATAACGACGGGTCCCGGACGACCACTGGAAGCTAGATAGAAGGCTTTTTTCAGTACCTTCGGAATATCCTCTGCTTTTTTCACTAAAAAACTGTGTTTTACGATCGGGCGGGATATCCCTACCATGTCACATTCCTGGAATGCATCATTACCAATCAACGAACTGGCGACTTGACCGGACAATACAACCATTGGAATTGAATCCATATAAGCTGTGGCAATACCGGTAATGGCATTAGTTGCTCCTGGACCGGAGGTGATCAAT
Source organism: Photorhabdus kleinii (assembly GCF_025384885.1). NCBI lineage: Bacteria > Pseudomonadati > Pseudomonadota > Gammaproteobacteria > Enterobacterales > Morganellaceae > Photorhabdus > Photorhabdus kleinii. The sequence continues at coordinate 25,978 of NZ_JAJAFY010000030.1, read as the reverse complement.
ACCACACCAACCTTCCCGGTAGAACGAGCATAACCATCAGCCATATGAACTGCCCCCTGCTCATGACGTACCAGGATATGCTCAATGCCCCCAACCGTATGCAGGGCATCATAAATATCCAGTACTGCCCCCCCCGGATAACCGAATATATGCTTAACGCCCTGATCAATTAATGATCGGACGACCATTTCAGCTCCTGATAACATCTCCATAGGTTTTCCTCCAGGCTCTGTTTGCAAGTTAATAAATCAGAAGTTACTTCCACTTTTATTTTAGTAAGACGAATGGCCTCTCAGCGATATATTGATGCTGAGTCAATTAACATAACGCTAGAAACGGGTGTTAGCAATGTGAGTACAAGGAAGAATAACCACTTTCTGAAAATTCAAGATGTCTCTTGCAAGCGTTATCTTGCTATCAAGAAGCTAAGGACAAGCAGAATATGAGTGGCTATACCTAAAAAGAATGACAACGTATAGGTATTATCCAATATATATACCCGTTATCTTTCAAGTTGCCTCTTTGTTGGCTGCACTCGCTCACCCCGGTCACATAGTTTGCTATACTCCCGGGGATTCACTCCCTTGCCATCGCGATGCATCTTGAAATCCATTGGGTATAGTTCAATTTTAACTTCTAATGTTTGATGAAGTCTGGTTTGGCGCTTGCAGGATTAGATAAAACCCTATGGTTACTTGCTGCTAATAAATTGGGTTTAAAGACAAAAAGTATCAAAAAAGATTTTTTCCGCCTGCCTTATGTAGAGCTGTCTGGAATGCAGATAGACAACATTTCATTTCGTGCCAAGAAAACCAAGTTGTGTCCCTCAATTCAATAATCGTCCTAAGAAATATAAATAGATACAACCTAATTTATTCGATTATCATTCAGTTAGATAAAAATTATCTGACTGTTAATGGTGAACAAATGATACTAGTTGCCAATATGAACATAATGGTAGAAATAAAAACTGACCGACGGAAAATGATTGACTATGTGCTCAATCTGTTAAAAACCAAAACCGAAGAAAGCTTTTTGGAACGACAATTACTTCTCAATTCATCTTTTAAAACAAAAAGAACCAATTCAGTAACACTTTATCTGGAAGATAAGAATTATTTTTTAAATCAATGAGGAAGAAACCACATATGCCTGATGAAGCACTACAACAACCTAAACATAAAACAGTAGGAATATTTGAAAACTATCAAGAAATCATACCTGACGATAAACTTTCATACTTTGAAAACGCACCTTCTATAACCTTGCATGTAGCTCCCCAAGGTGCTCCGATGAACCGATGGAAACAAATATTCCTAGAACTGTATTTGATGGAATTAAATATACAGGTATGGTTAAGGAACTTCCACTGAAAGTACCGAGAACAGTTGAAGAGTTTCGGGAACTGGAAAAACAAGCTCAGAATGGTAGCGCTGATGCCTATTTTTTATTAGGCAAACTTTATACTGACAATTCATTAAAGGAATCAGAAAGGGATTACCAAAAAGCCATAGCGTATTATGGCAAGGCCTTAGAGTTAGATAAAAACCATGCGGAATCTTTATATAATCTCGGTATAATTTATAGTTTTGGTTATGGAGTACAAGAAGATCAAATAAAAGCCAATGATCTACTTAAGAGATCCGGAGATTCTGGAATAATAAATGGATATCAGATAATAGGGGTAAATTATTTATATGGTTCAGGGAATAGCCCGCAAGATTTAGAAAAGGCATATCATTATATTAAAATAAATGCTGAAAAGGGCACTGTGGAAAAAGGAATATCTCAAGAAATAATAAATCATTGGGATGAATTCTTAATTCTCATGGGATATAAACCCATCCCATTAGTAGAAAAAAGTAACTAAAAATATACTTATAATCCCGTTCTGTATTCAGAGCGGGTTATTTTACAGTAGGTAAATGATATTTTGACAACTTATTTAAAACACACAAACCCTATCATAATTACATAAAACATGAAAAAACCGGTCACATTCATTATATAAGGAAACTCTGATTCACAACATTGAATTATCTTTTAATACCTTTTCTAGCTTAGGAAAAACAGTAAAACCGTCGCGATCTAAAAAGTGCCCGCCATCAGGGAAACCATATAATTCAGCCCGGAGCTGCTGACTTAAATTTAATGTAAACTGTGGCGATACAATCTCATCATTAAGCGATAATATCGCTATTCGTTGTTTTATTTTCTGTATGAGGGGACGAAAATTCAAGTTCTCCTCAGTAAATATATTTAATTCAGGTAAAGTTGATAACTTTTCATAAAATCCCGCGATTAATACAACTCCCCCTATATTTATATTATCAGGTAAAGATGCGATGTAACGGAGTGTAGTAATGCAGCCTAGACTATGCCCGATAAAAAGTGTTCTTTCATTAGGATTAGGTATACTCTCCTGCAATTTTTCTTGCCATAAATGGGGGGAAGGAGCATGAGATTCAGGCATTTCCGGCACGATCACATTAACATTTAACTTTTCATACTGAGCTTTAAGCCAAGGAAACCAATGATGATCAGGAGTCGCCATAAGACCATGAACAATAACTACATTATCAAAATTCATCAATTCACCTAATTATACAAATTATATTTTATTTACCATATAAACTTTACCATTATCTTATTCATATATTTAATACAGGAATAGCACAATACTGTCAACCAATATATTCTCTATGATTCACCAAGAAAGTAATGCTAATCTCATAAAATCATGCTCATTCGATCTGTAATATTTAACAATTACAGAATAATCTTAGATAGTATAATTTATCTGTGATTTTAAGGCGGGATAAAAGTTTATTAGTCCAATATTGAATTCTTTAAAGCCGGGCATTCATGGGATAAACCCAAAGCGGGATATTACTACAATATCCCTCATACTTTCCCTGAATAACCGGTAACACTAACTCTTTGTAGAAAATCCCGAAAATCAATCCTGATACATAGATTCAATTTCTTCATGGTAACGCTGCATAATAATTTTCCTCCTCAATTTCAGTGTTGGAGTTAATTCACCTGTTTCCATTGAAAATGGTTTTGGCAGTAATATGAAACGCTTTACCTGATCGAAGTGAGCAAAGTTTTTCTGCACCTCTTTCAAGCGTTGCTCAAACATATCGATAATCTGACTATGACGCAGTAATTCAACCCGGTCATGATATTTGAGATTAATTGACCTTGCATACTCTTCCAATGCTTCATAACAAGGCACGATAAGAGCGGATACAAATTTACGGGCATCAGCAATAACAGCAACATGCTCAATAAAACGATCTTGCCCTAACGTGCTTTCAATCATTTGAGGAGCAATATATTTACCATTCGATGTTTTCATCAAATCTTTCAGACGTTCAGTAATGAACAAATTACCATTTTCATCCAACTTACCAGCATCACCTGTACGCAACCAACCGTCTTGAGTAAATGCCTTGGTGGTTTCTTGCTGATTATTGAAATAGCCTTTCATCACAATTGGGCCACGCACTTGTATCTCATCTTCTCCACCGATACGGACGTCAATGCCAGGCAAGGGTTTACCAATAGAACCAAATATATAACCTTGCTCTTCCCAACAGGAAACCGTGGCACAAGTCTCTGTCATACCATAGCCATATTTGATATTTATCCCAACAGCGAGAAAAAACAGGATAATCGTTTCGTCCAGACGTGCGCCAGCAGCAGGTAAAAACCGAACTCTGCCCCCCAACACATTTCGCAATTTACTCAACACCAATTTATCAGCCAGTCGATGCATTGCTGTTGACCAAGGACAGCTTTTTTTACTTTGCAAATTACGTAAAAACTGACGCTCACCACATTTAATCGCCCAATTAAAAAGTTTTCTTCGATGCCAAGGAGCCTTAGAAACCTTTTCAAAAACCGCACTATAAATTTTTTCGTAAAATCTCGGCACTGCACACATCACTGTCGGGCGGACATCCGCCATCGCTTGACGAACAAAATTAGTGTCGGTCAGATAAACATTTTGTGCTCCTACATGCATGACATAGAAACTCCATGCGCGTTCAAAGACATGGGATAACGGCAGAAAACTCAAAGAAATGTCCTGATCAGTTAATGTCAAGATATGATCATGTGAATACAACTGATAGGCTAAATTGCGGTAATCAAGCATGACGCCTTTAGGCTCACCCGTGGTACCAGACGTATAAATAAGTGTAAAAAGATCATCCAGATTGTGGTTAGCAATACGGGTTTCCAACGCAGATTGATGTTGTAATTTATTATCGGCCATGAAATCAGATAAATGCTGAGCTAATGAACAATCCCGCAAATCGACTGATTCATCTAAGACAATAATGTGACTTAACTGAGGGCAACGTTCTGTCAAAGAAATAGCAACATCATACTGCGGCTGTCCACCAACAAACAAAATACGCACACCAGCATCATTAAGTATGAAACCAGCTTGTTCTTGACTACTGGTTGCATACAGAGGGACAGTGACCGCCCGAAGTTGTAATACAGCGATATCTGCCAATGACCACGCCATGCTGTTATGTGCAAATAGGCCAATTTTTTCTTGCACATCAATGCCAATCTCCAACAACGCCCGGCTAATAGCATTGGTCTTTTTACCAATATCATTCCAGTTTAGTTCGAGTTGTTCAGCCGGAGACCATTGGCGAAAAGCAATTTTCTCTGGGTGTTGTTTGATTTGTTGTTGCAACCGGTTTATCAAGTGATAAGGATGTAAATTTTTAGTTATCACAATTTTTTTCCTGTTCGAAAAACTTTTTTCTTATCGGAGAAAAAACAGTAATTTTATTCTCTGATAATACCTTTTCGCATCACTTATTCGCTTTTCAGCTTACAGGTGTTAGCTATTTCCTTGCAGTCTACCGATTCCTGAACAACAGGAAAAGCCTATTTCTCAAAAGTTGAAAAATTTGTGATAAAATAAAAAAACTCACCACCCTTATCCAGTAGTGAGTTTTCAAGTTAATTATCTGCTACTAAGTTGACTCAACAACGATTTCATCCATTGATGCCCTTTATCTTTCGTTGTAGATTCATGCCAAACCAAATAACACGGACGACTTACTTTATCCCACGGTAATGAAACCGCTTTTATTGCTAATTGTTCGTTATAGTGCTCAACTAACCATTTTGGCGCAATCGCAACCAAATAGGTTTGAGAGACAATATGCAACACACTATTCAAATCGGTCCCCTGATAAACCACCGAACGCAAACGTTCACCTCCATCATAATAGGGAACGCTGAATGAACATATATTATCCAATGATACAACGGCATGATGTTCCTCATACAATTGCTGCTCACTAATACTATTTTCAATTCTTGGATGATGATTAGAAACAGCCAAAACCAACTCATCATTGAATAACGGGTAATGATGAAAATCCATACGTTCTAGCTGCGTATAGCTAATGACAAACTCAGTTTCCTGATACCTGAGCTGATGTTCAATATTATCATGTAGATATGATCTAATCGTCACCCCCAGATTGGGTGTATTTTGTTTCACCTGTTCAACTATTTTTGCAGCCAGTCTAATATCTAGAGGGCTACAAATTGAAAGACTAAAAATCCTATCACTATTATCAGGTTCAAAACCAACCCCAGGTAACTCGTTATATACCAGTTGTAATGCCTGACGGACTGGACCAAATAATTGATGAGCTCTTGCCGTCGGTTGTATTCCACGCCCATAACGCACAAATAATTCATCATTGAACATTAGCTTCAAACGAGAAACCGCATTACTGACAGCCGGTTGTGACATTCCTAATATCTGTGCCGCACGTGTTACATTCTGCATTTGCATAACTGCATCAAAAACAGTCAACAGATTGAGATCCACATTACGTAAATGAATTTCATTTGGATCTTTTTTGGTTGCAGTTACTGAGGTGTATTCAGCCATTGTTTAACTCCACTAAACTGATGCAGATGATCCCGGCTAATAACAAAACATCGGAAATACCTTCATTTATTACTCAGATATTACGATGACTCTAACTATTAACGAGATCAATTGTCTTAATCATTTCGATAACAAATAATTAAGACTCGTCCTTGTACAAATCTGAATACGCATAGCTAACCAGCGCATCCCCTTATTAATGTTAAAAATATATAATTTCAATTAGTAGACAATGTAGTGCTCATTATTCATTCACAAAAAAGTACAATTACGTTAACAATTTATTCACCCTGATATTTTGTATATGATGATAAATCAAAGAATTACACAATTCACAATAAAATTACTGACTTATTATTATTAAACAATTTTATCAGAGTTATTATATTATAGAATTATTTTTTCAAAGATATATAACATAACTTCCTATTTGTATCTATTTTTCCAATGACAAATGATGTTTTTCGGAAAAATACAAATCGACTTCCAGCTCATCACACAAAAAATACTTAATTTTAATTAATCAGTATAATGCGCTATTTTTTATATAAATCAGAGCTTATCATTAAAGTCAAACCAGAACAAAAAAGGATAAAATAAAAGCTTTTTAAATATAAACAGATCAACACTTCAATTTACCACCATGAGAAAAGTAAAACCAAGAATCATATGCCTAAATGAATTCTTGACATCACTTTTAAGATAACGTATCAATAAAAGCATATGAATCACAAATACTCATTAATACTACTGAAAGGTTGGATCGATATGATTCACTCAATTTGTCTACTAAACCTACTACTCATCGTATCTGATATGCGCGGTATGCTGGTGGACAGAAAACAGAGTTGATTCAAAACAGAGTTGGTCCAAACCAGACATTAACAAGAACCCGCGCCAAGCGCGGTTTTTTTTTACCTGCTGGGCGCAAAAAACAACCATGAGAGGAACGTACATATGAACCAGCAAGTTATTATCTTCGACACCACGTTACGTGATGGAGAACAAGCATTACAAGCCAGCTTATGTGTGAACGAAAAACTCCAGATTGCCTTGGCCTTGGAGAAAATGGGTGTTGATATCATGGAAGTCGGTTTTCCAGTTTCCTCTCCTGGTGATTTTGAATCTGTACAGACGATCGCTAAGCAGATAAAAAATAGCCGTGTTTGCGCCTTAGCCCGTTGTGTAGAAAAAGACATTGACGTGGCTGCAGAAGCATTAAAAATTGCAGACGCTTTTCGGATCCACGTTTTTTTAGCCACTTCCGATTTACATATTGAATCCAAGCTGAAAAAAACATTCGAAAATGTCATGGAAATGGCAACTCAATCAATCAAACGGGCACGTCGTTACACTGATGATGTCGAATTCTCCTGTGAAGATGCGGGCCGTACACCTATTGATAATCTGTGTCGGATCGTTGAAAACGCTATCAAAGCAGGCGCAACAACGATCAATATCCCAGATACTGTCGGTTACACCACGCCATATCAATTTGGCGGCATCATCACTAACTTGATCGAACGCGTTCCTAATATTAATAAAGCGATAATATCCGTCCATTGCCACGATGATTTGGGGATGTCTGTCGCCAACTCTATCACAGCAGTACAATCCGGAGCCCGTCAGATAGAAGGGACGATAAACGGTCTGGGTGAACGTGCCGGTAACTGTTCACTGGAAGAAGTCATTATGGCGATTAAAGTCCGTCAGCAAATGTTAGGCGTTTATACTAATATCAACCATCAGGAAATTTACCGCACCAGTCAGTTGATCAGTCAATTATGCAATATGCCAATCCCCGCGAATAAAGCAATTGTTGGTAGCAATGCATTTTCCCACTCATCCGGGATTCATCAAGACGGGGTACTGAAAAATCGTGAAACTTACGAAATTATGACACCAGAGTCCATCGGCCTGAAAGAAATTCAATTGAACCTGACTTCCCGTTCTGGCCGCGCCGCAGTGAAACACCGTATGGAAGAGATGGGATATCAGGATAAAGATTACGATCTGGATAGCTTATACGAAGCCTTTTTACGTCTGGCAGATAAAAAAGGCCAGGTATTTGACTATGATTTGGAAGCCTTAGCGTTCATCAATTTGCAACAACAAGAACCCGAATTTTTCCATCTGGACAACTTTAATATCCAATCTGGCTCCAATGTGATGACAACAGCCGCTGTACGTTTAGTGTGTGGTAAAGAGGTGAAATCAGAAGCTGCCACAGGTAATGGACCGGTAGATGCTGTCTATCAGGCAATCAGTCGAATAACTGAATACCCAGTTGAACTGGTTTCTTATCAGTTATCAGGTAAAGGCCAAGGAAAAAATGCACTGGGTCAGGTAAATATCGTTGTCGAATGCTTTGGGCGTCGCTTCCACGGCATGGGATTGGAAACAGATATTGTTGAATCTTCTGCCAAAGCAATGATTCATGCTCTGAACTGCGTTTGGCGTACAGAGCAAGTTAAGAAAGAGAAACAACGTATACAGCAAAATACAAAGGAAATGGTGTAAACATGTCGAACAATTATCATATTGCAGTTTTACCCGGTGATGGTATTGGCCCTGAAGTTATGGCACAAGCCTATAAGATATTGGACGCAATCCGTAAGCGTTTCAATATCCGTATCACCACCAGCGAATATGATGTGGGTGGGATTGCTATCGATCGCCACGGCTGTTCACTACCGGCAAAAACCGTAGCAGGTTGCGAACAGGCTGATGCCATATTGTTCGGCTCCGTGGGAGGGCCTAAGTGGGAACATTTACCACCAGCAGAACAACCTGAGCGTGGCGCACTGTTGCCATTACGCAAACATTTCAAACTATTCAGCAACTTACGTCCTGCCCTCTTATATGCTGGATTAGAGGTATTTTGTCCTTTACGCCATGATATTGCCGCCAAAGGCTTTGATATTTTATGTGTCCGTGAATTAACCGGCGGTATCTATTTTGGTCAACCCAAAGGACGTGAAGGCCAAGGTAAATATGAACGAGCATTTGATACTGAGGTTTATCACCGTTTTGAAATCGAGCGTATTGCCCGCATCGCCTTCGAATCCGCTCGCAAACGCGGTAATAAAGTCACATCTATTGATAAAGCAAATGTGTTGCAGAGTTCCGTATTGTGGCGAGAAGTTGTTACTGAGATTGCAAAAGCGTATCCAGATGTAGAAATCAATCACATGTATATTGATAACGCCACCATGCAGTTAATTAAAGATCCATCCCAGTTTGATGTGATGCTGTGCTCTAATATTTTCGGCGATATCTTATCTGATGAGTGCGCCATGATTACCGGTTCAATGGGCATGTTACCTTCTGCCAGCCTGAATGAAAAAGGTTTTGGCCTGTATGAACCCGCTGGTGGTTCTGCACCAGATATTGCCGGAAAAGGTATTGCTAACCCGATAGCCCAGATCCTGTCTGCCGCTTTACTGTTGCGCTATAGCTTAGGTCACAATGACGCCGCTAATGCGATTGAACAAGCGGTTAACTACGCGCTGGAACAGGGCTATCGCACAACAGATTTAGCCGGAAACGGTAAAGCAATTAGCACTGATGAAATGGGCAGCACTATCGCCCGTTATATAGCCGAGGGTGTTTAACATGGCTAAGACTTTATATCAAAAATTATATGACGCTCATATTGTCCGGGAAGTACCTAATGAAACCCCGTTACTCTATATTGATCGTCATCTGGTTCATGAAGTAACCTCCCCGCAAGCTTTTGATGGTTTGCGTACTAAAGGCCGCCCAGTGCACCAACCAGGTAAAACGTTCGCAACAATGGATCATAATGTATCCACGCAAACAAAAGATATTAACGCTTGTGGTGACATGGCACGTATTCAAATGCAAGAGTTGATGAAAAACTGTGCCGAATTCGGTATCACATTATATGACCTCAATCATCCCTATCAGGGGATTGTTCATGTCATCGGCCCTGAACAGGGGATAACCCTACCAGGCATGACGATTGTTTGTGGTGATTCCCACACTGCCACGCACGGAGCATTCGGCTCGTTGGCCTTCGGTATTGGCACTTCTGAAGTTGAACATGTACTCGCTACCCAAACTCTGAAACAAGCCCGTGCCAAGACTATGAAAATCGAAGTGATGGGGGATGTCGGTGATGCTATTACCGCCAAAGATATCGTTCTGGCGATCATCGGCAAAACAGGCAGTGCAGGTGGTACAGGGTATGTGGTGGAATTCTGTGGTAAGGCGATTGAAGCACTTAGCATGGAAGGCCGTATGACTTTATGTAACATGGCAATTGAAATGGGTGCTAAAGCGGGTTTGGTTGCACCGGATGAAACCACTTTTACTTATATGAAAGGCCGCCAGTTCTCACCGAAGGGAGAGCTATGGAAGCAAGCTGTTGCTTACTGGAAGACATTGAAATCCGATCCTGATGCACAATATGACACCATTATTACAATTAATGCAGAAGAGATCTCTCCACAGGTCACATGGGGAACAAACCCTGGACAAGTGATCGCCATTGATCAAACAATTCCAGCGCCGGAATCTTTTAGTGATCCTGTTGAACGAGCATCTGCTGAAAAAGCACTGGCGTATATGGATTTGAAACCCGGTATTAAGCTAACAGATGTGAAGATCGATAAAGTCTTTATCGGCTCTTGCACCAACTCCCGAATTGAAGATTTACGGGCTGCCGCAACCATCGCACAAGGCCATAAAGTTGCACCTGGTGTTCAGGCGATCGTTGTTCCCGGATCAGGCCCCGTTCAAGCACAAGCAGAAGCAGAAGGTTTAGATAAAATTTTCATAGAAGCCGGTTTTGAATGGCGTTTACCCGGATGTTCCATGTGTCTGGCAATGAATAATGACCGCCTGCAACCCGGTGAACGCTGTGCTTCTACCAGTAACCGCAACTTTGAAGGGCGCCAGGGACGTGGTGGACGCACCCATTTGGTAAGTCCAGCGATGGCAGCAGCAGCAGCGATTAATGGTCATTTTATCGATATACGCCATCCAGCACAGAAGTCATAAAGGAGAGAATGATGGAAAAGTTTATTCAACATACCGGCTTAGTTGCTCCTTTAGATGCGGCAAACGTCGATACTGATGCCATTATTCCCAAACAATTCTTGCAAAAAGTCACTCGCACAGGCTTTGGTCAGCATCTGTTTCATGACTGGCGTTTTCTTGATGACGCAGGACAAAAACCTAATCCTGAATTCGTATTAAATCAGCCTTGTTATCAGGGTGCCAGTATCCTTCTGGCTCGTGAAAACTTTGGTTGCGGTTCCTCCCGTGAACATGCACCTTGGGCACTAACGGATTATGGTTTTAAAGTTGTTATCGCCCCAAGTTTTGCGGATATTTTCTACGGTAATGCTTTCAACAACCAATTACTGCCAGTAAAACTGAACGATGACGATGTCAATGAGCTATTTGAGTTGGTTCAGCAAAACAAAGCTTGCCGTTTTACTGTCGATCTAGAACAACAGAAAGTCCATGCTGGCGATAAAGACTATGATTTTGAAATCGATAGTTTCCGGCGCCACTGTATGATGAATGGTCTGGATAGTATTGGCCTAACATTACAACATCTGGATGCCATAATAACCTACGAGCAAGAACAACCGATTTTCCTACGTTAATTTTTCCGTTATTGATTTATCCCGTAGTTTTCTACTACGGGATTTTTCTATCGGTGTCAAAGGCAAAAACAGTACCACCACGTCTATACTCATGCAGACAGTCACATTTTCAGCTATATAAAGGGCTTTAACTAATACTCTACCATTCCCCATCACATTTAAAATAAATTTACAGATAGAAATAGCGATAGTAGCTGGACAAAACGCCTCCAATACCAGATTATTACTCGCTTTAAACTGATATGTAAAAGAAGTAGAGAGTACACAATGTACAATAAGAAAAAAAGCCAGTAAGCTTTCTTACTGGCTGGCAAATCACCATTACTCAAGAAAATTGGGGGAGAAGCCAGATTTCGTCTGGCCTATTGAGCTACTTTCAATATGGATAATTATCGTCGCAATATAAGAAAATAAAAATTGATGAATAATACTCTGGAGTTCCTCTTTTATGCCCAGTTCACGCTTACAACAACAATTCATTCGATTATGGCAACACCATCAAGGAAAAGAGGCTGAAACAACGTTACAAGAACTGGCAAATGTACTGCATTGTTCAAAACGCCATATCCGTTCACTGCTCAACAATATGCAGAAAGCTGGTTGGTTACAGTGGCAGGCTGAGTCCGGGAGAGGGAAACGTTCTCAACTGAATTTTTTACGTGATGGATGGGAATTTCAACAACAACGAGCTGAAGAGTTGCTTGAGCAACATAACGTTGAGAAGTTGGTCCAACTGGTTGGTGATAAAGATACAGTCCGTCATATGGTACTATCCCAGATTGAGCGCCGTTTCCGTCAGGGAAAAAACTTACTGCGGATACTCTATTATCGCCCTTTCCCTAATCTTCTACCCGGTTCACCTTTACGCCGCTCTGAAATTCATCTGGTCAGACAGATATTTAATAGCCTAACCCGCATAAATGAGGAAAATGGGGAACCAGAAGCTGACTTAGCTCATCATTGGCAACAATTATCCTCAAATCACTGGCGCTTCTATCTACGGCCGGCCATCCATTTTCACCACGGCAGAGAATTACAGATGGCGGATGTCATCGCTTCGCTACAAAGATTACGCAACCTGCCCCTTTTTTCTCATATTGAAAAAGTCACGACGCCCACACCCTATGTGATTGATATTTTTCTTTCAGAACCTGATCTCTGGCTCCCTTTATTAATCGGCAGCCCACATGCCATGATCTTGCCTCAAGAGTGGCAAAAGTTACCGAACTTCTCTCGTATGCCAGTGGGAACTGGCCCTTACCAGGTCATAAAAAACAGCGCTCAGAAACTACAAATTCGTGCCTTTGATAATTACTTTGGCTTTCGGGCACTGATTGATCAGGTGAATATATGGTTTCTACCAGAATTAGCGGAGAAACTGGTTTGTACAACTCTGCATCTGGAAAGTGACAGCACGGATAATAACTCGCTAGATAGCAGGATAGAAGAAGGCTGTTATTTCCTACTACACGACCATCGTTCAACTAAATGTAAGAGAGAAGACGTTCGCCAATGGCTATGCAGTCTGCTAACACCGATCAATCTGCTAGCGCATTGTGACCCCTTTTATCAACGTCACTGGTCACCCGCTTATGGTTTATTACTACGCTGGCATCACAGTAAGCTCATATCCGAATTGAACAAACCAGAGGATATTACCCATCTGACCGTCACGCTTTGTCATCAACATCACGAATACCACACAATCAGCCAGATCCTTCAAGCCATACTGACCAAGTGCGGCGTCGAATTGAAAATCAACATCGTGGATTATGACACATGGTTCAATGGTAACACCGAAAGTGACCTCTGGCTTGCTACTGCCAACTTTTATAATCCTCTGGAATTTTCGCTGTTCGCTACGCTGTACGAGATGCCATTATTGAAAAAGTGCCTTGGTAATGACTTAAGTAAAGAAGTATCACAATGGCGACGACAAGAGTTATCGCTTGAAGAGTGGTGCGAAAAAATAGTTGATGAACATTGGTTGCATCCACTGTTCCACCACTGGCTTGAGTTACAGGGACAGAGAAGTATGCGGGGAGTCAAAATGAACACCTTTGGTTGGTTTGATTTCAAATCTGCCTGGTTCAACCCATATGAAGGGTAATTCACAGAAAAAGCCAGAGTTATGAACATACACAGGTGTGCAAACTTGCTTTTATTCACTTTTTCTGTGGATATCTATGTGAAAAAGGCAGGGGTAATTCAGGTATAGCTTTATATTATGAATTATCAATCTATAGACAAAAAATGAAATAGTATTTATTTTTCATTGAAATAGCAGCTATTTATCTCGCTATTTCTAGCGTCAATCACAACTATAATGGACAACGTTAGTTGATGAGAACAAAAAACAATCAAACATTATGTTATCCACAGGTTATGCTTTTTAGTTAAGCAAAAAACAGTGGTTTTTGTAGAAAAAAGTGTTAGTCAAACCTGTAAATCAAACCAGTGATCTCATTTTTGTCTACTTATCCCATAAAACTGTGGATAACATGGTGTAAGATCCTGTTCATTATTACCAGCAATAGGTGAACAAGAACGGCAGTCAATTTTACAATATTTGAAACAGCAATAAAAAATGTTTGTATATCATGCTATTATCACTTTTTAGCTATTGTATGAACCTCAGATTTATTATTCACAGAAACTAAGGCTGTTTTTTGACCTAAAAAACGGATATCTCAAATGAACATACTGTTTTCCCCCCCACTTCCACCAGACAACGAGCAACAGTTGCTCGAATGCGCCCAACTTCTGGCTGGCTTATCAATGGGAGAACTCGCGGCAAAAGCAAATTTACCTATCCCACCCAATCTGAAACGAGATAAAGGCTGGGTAGGCATGTTGCTAGAATATTATCTGGGTGCAAGTGCCGGCAGCAAACCAGAGCAAGATTTCGAACATATCGGTATTGAGCTTAAAACCATCCCAGTAGACAGAAGAGGTTATCCATTAGAAACAACATTTGTCTGCGTTGCACCATTAACAGGGAACAGTGGTATTACCTGGGGAAGCTGTCATGTTAGACGCAAATTATCGCGAGTGCTGTGGATACCTGTTGAAGGTGAACGGGAAATCCCTCTAGCCAAACGCAGGGTTGGCTCTCCTTTATTGTGGAGTCCCAATCAAGAAGAAGAAGAGTTACTACGTCGCGACTGGGAAGAATTGATGGATTTCATCGTGCTTGGCAAAGTAGAGAGCGTTACCGCCCGTCATGGCGAAGTATTACAGTTGCGCCCAAAAGCGGCTAACAGCAAAGCATTAACCGAAGCAATCGGCGTACACGGCCAGCCTATTATGACTCTGCCTCGCGGGTTCTATCTAAGGAAAAATTTCACTGCTCCTCTACTGGCCCGTCATTTTTTGATTTAACGTTGAGCTCTGACTGATTTTTACATCGACATACTTACCTTACATCTAATCAGGCGTATAATTAGATTTTTACCTTAAGGTTTTAATAAGCAATGTTAGAATGGATTGTTGATCCCCACGCCTGGATGGCACTCGCCACCCTGACAATTCTAGAAATCGTTTTAGGGATTGATAACATTATCTTTTTGTCACTTGTTGTGGCAAAACTCCCTAACCATCAACAAAATAAAGCACGTAAGATCGGACTAATGGGAGCAATGCTAATGCGCTTAGCGCTGTTAGCCTCTATTGCCTGGGTTATTCGACTAACCTACCCGATATTGACAGTTTTTGAACATGACATTTCTGCCCGTGACTTAATCCTATTCTTTGGCGGTCTATTCCTGATCTGGAAAGCCAGCAAAGAAATCCACGAAGCGATCGAAGGTGACAATGAAGGGGAGCTAAAACGTCCTGTTCACTCCTTCCTGGGGGCCATTATCCAGATTATGTTGCTGGACATTATTTTCAGCCTGGATTCAGTCATCACCGCTGTTGGCCTGTCCGATCACCTATTCATTATGATGGCAGCCGTTATCATAGCCGTCTGTGTCATGATGCTCGCCGCTCGTCCTATCGGTGAATTCGTTGACCGTCACCCTTCCGTCAAAATGCTGGCGCTGTCGTTCTTAATCCTTGTAGGCTTTACCCTTATTCTGGAAAGCGTACAAGTGCATATACCTAAAGGTTACATCTATTTTGCCATGTTCTTCTCAATGGCAGTGGAAACACTGAATCTCATGCGTGGGAAAAAGAAAAGAAATTAGAAATAGCGCTAAATAACGCTAAAAAATATTCTTCTTTGATTTAAAAAGTATGCCATAGATGCCCAGTTCAGTACTGCGGCATCTCAATTCTATGCAGCAAAAAATTGCCGGTTATTTCGGCATTTTTTATACTTAGCTAACCTCATTTGTTTTCTTATCTTCGCTACGACTGACAATCTTGGCGCTCACTCGCTGACGATAAGTAAAATTGTGGCCCTCACCGCACGTGATCTCTGTTGCCGCCTGAATATCGCCGATATTTTCCAGCACAATACAATTCGTAAACTGGCTGAATATATTGAGAACAAAGCCGTCGCGACAGAACACGCCATTGCAATTGCAGAGGAACGACGCACATCGCTGAGTCCGCAACAGAACCTGCTGTGGTACCTGAGTGCGCTTAACCCCGATGATTGTAGCTACACCCTCCCGCTCGCCGTGGAAATTCGCGGCCATTTAGCACCGACCAACGTTTAAATACTCAGGCGCGTTCGTTTTCACCTTCTGGCAAGGCGAGTTGCCGTTCGCTACGAACGATACTCCCTGCCAGCATCAGTGCACAAATGCTGCTGATTGTCAGTACCACGCCAAGGCGTTGCGCTAACCCTGCCAGAACCAAGCCGCCCCCTAA
The DNA here is from genome assembly GCF_025384885.1 of Photorhabdus kleinii. Lineage (NCBI taxonomy): Bacteria > Pseudomonadati > Pseudomonadota > Gammaproteobacteria > Enterobacterales > Morganellaceae > Photorhabdus > Photorhabdus kleinii. The sequence goes on along the minus strand of NZ_JAJAFY010000030.1, from coordinate 9,580 downwards.
CATCAGGTAATACATCAAACCAAGGATCGCCCCCGCCGTTCCCATGCAATCTTTATAGTGCCGCAGGGCACGCGCCAGAATATTGGGAATGGCAATACCATATGCCATCACAACCAGCATCATTGGCAAGACAAACCATACCGTTTCTTCCAGCAAGAACACCAAGATACCGCCAGAAAGCAGTAGAACACACGCCAGTGTCAGCAACGCGGTAAATAACCAGTGCTTGGCGATCAGAAGCTTGTTAATGGCTGCTCCAAGGCCCACACCTGCTGCCAACACCAGCCCGGTATAGCCAAACCATTGCGCAGGAAGACCCAGTGTTTCAAAACGGAACGGTGCTAATTGGTAAAAACTGAACATGCAGATATTGAATAGAGCGACCAACAGCGCACTGTGCCAGATGTCACCATCTTTAGTCATACGCCCCAGAGTACCGAAGAAGGAGCTTTTCACGACCTCTTGCGGGCGAGTTTCTGGCAGTTGCCATGCAGCATAAGCCAGCAACGCCGCCGCTAATATTGCCAGACCGCTAAAGACACCCTGATAGCCCCAATAATGGGTCAGTAACGCACCGCTCAGCACGCCGATCGCCGGGCTAACCGCCATAGCTATCCCCATCACCGAAAACACCCGCGCCAATTCGTAGCCGCTGAACTGATCACGAATGACGGTCTGGGTGCCCACCGATCCCACCGCCGCACCAAAGGCTGCCAACACCCTCGCCACCAATAATATGGTAAAACTATCGCAGAAGACCGCTAAGATCGATGCCAACATATATAACGCGAGTCCGACAAGGATCGTAGGACGCCGTCCAATCACATCACACATCCGCCCCCACACCACAACACCGAAGGCAAAAGCAAAGAAGTAACAAGACAAAGTTTGCGCGGCCATTTCCGCGCTGACATGAAACCCTTCAGCAATATGAGTAAGCACTGGGCTGTAGATCGTTTCCACCACTTGGGGAAACATCATCATAGATGTTGCCAGTGTGAGGGTAAGTTTGCGTTGCATAGCAAGTCCTGTGACTGAAGGTAAAATAAGGACACCAAGGTATCATCCTCGCTCTGTTGTCTGCTACAATATAAAAGACAAAAAATTTACATAATCGGACAGAATATGACATGGCTTAACGCTCAGGATACCTTTGATCCAGATTCGTTCGACAATAGCGTATTGGGCATCGCAGCCGAATTGGCTCAGCATGACTCTGGCCCACACTGGCATAGGATGGGGCAATTACTGTTTAGTCAGCAAGGCTGCATGCGCATTATGCTCAACGAGAGCATCTGCATGCTCCCGCCGGGTCGTATCGCTTGGATTCCACCGCGGGTAGAGCATCGGGTGCAAGTCAGCGGTGTGGTAGGTTATCGCTCAGTGTATCTCGATCGTTCCCATTACCCTAGTCTGCCTGAATGCTTAGAAGTCCTGACGGCTTCACCTTTGCTACGCGAAGTGCTGGAGCGCATTGCCATCGCTGAGTTCGACACCAACTGGCAGCACGGTGCTACCGCTAATATTCTAGCGGTATGCCTGGATGAGATACAACTGGCACCACGCGAATTAACCCTGCTGCCCCTACCCAGTGACCGCCGCCTGAGAAATTTAGCCGATATGGTCACAGTACCGCCGCTGTACGAGCTGGCTAGTTATATCGGCGCATCGGAAAAAACCATTAGCCGCATCTTCCGGCGTGAAACTGGGCTGAACTATCAACAGTGGCGGCAACAATGGCGGCTAATCAAAGCAATTGAGCTACTAACAGAGGGATACGGCCAATCTGACGTCGCCAGTCAACTGGCTTTTTCCAGCGATAGCGCTTTCGCCACCTTTTTTAAAAATATGGTAGGCAGCCCTCCACGGGCATATATGGCAATGCGCAGCTAATTGTTTAATCTCAGATGGAAGGACTGACACTGATTTCAGCCAATAGTATTTTCTCTCAATATGACATCCGGTTAATTGATGCTCACATGTAAAAAATGACAAAGAGCCTCCAGAAAAGCATATAAAGGTTACATCAATCCAAATAACAGCCGAGTTTCAAGGGATAGCGCCACAACTCAGTACGAGCTTATTTCACTATCCCCTAAGACTATACTAAGACTACGTGCTCTTTAGCGCTTCTTAGATGCCTGTAAATAAAGCATCTCCAGTGCAATAGTCGCACCTGCCAGAGCCGTAATTTCAGACTGATCATAAGCTGGAGCAACTTCTACCACATCCATACCGACAATATTTAGCGGTTGCAAACCACGCAGCAATTTCAGTGCACGATCGGTTGTCAGGCCACCAATGACTGGCGTACCCGTACCCGGCGCAAAAGCTGGATCAAGACAATCGATATCGAAAGTCAGGTAAACCGGCATATCACCAACCGTCTCTTTTATCTGAGCAAGCAAATCATCCACACTACGGTCATTAACCTGATCAGCATCCAGCACCGTAAAACCATCGTCCCGTCCATGTTCAGTACGAATACCAATTTGTACTGAATGATGCGGATCGATCAACCCTTCATTTGGTGCGTGATAGAACATGGTACCGTGATCAAATTGGCTACCGTTTGGATAGGTGTCAGCATGAGCATCAAAATGAACCAGAGCCATTTTACCGAAATGTTTGGCATGAGCGCGCAACAAAGGCAAAGTAATAAAGTGGTCACCACCAAAAGAGAGCATACGCTTACCGGAAGCCAGCACTTTTTCAGCATGAGCTTGTAATTTATCACTCATATCCTGAGCATCACCAAAGTTGAAGACCACATCACCGCAATCTACAACTTTAAGACAATTGCGTAGCTTAAAATCCCACGGCCAACGGCGGCTTTCCCATGCCAAGTTAGTAGAAGCCTGACGAATGGCCGCAGGCCCGTGGCGACTACCTGCACGACCTGATGTTGCTATGTCAAATGGTACGCCAGTAATTACCCACTCTGCATCGCTGGAATATGGCTGGAAATTCAGCGGAAAGCGCAGGAAACCGAAGGCATTAGAAACCAGAGAGTCATCTTGTTGGTTGCCCAAGGTACTTATTGTCATGAGATATATCCTCAAAAGTTTCCCGACAGAACAAAGCTATTTAATTCCAGGATGCCCATGCCATGACGAAATGGGATATTTCTGAGATAACCCTATTTCTCTGCATCTCCGCATCTGGTTTATATTAAATAACGTTATCTGTATACAGGAGGCTTAATTAACACCAGAAGATTATTCATCTTCCAGATATGTGTAGCCATAAAGACCACTTTCAAATTCCAGTAAAAATTGCTCTTGCAAGCCTGTATCCAAATCCGTGCCTTTTACTTGATCACGGAAGCGAGCCATCAGTACATTAGGGTCCAGTTTCACATATTGCAGCATATCCGCGACTGAATCCCCCTCTTCACTTTGGTTATAGGTCACTTCGCCATTATCGAATACATAAACATCAATAGCCGCTGTATCGCCAAACAGGTTATGCATATTGCCAAGAATTTCCTGATATGCTCCCACCATAAAGAAACCAATCATTGGCGGGCAATCAGGATCATAAGCGGGCATCGGCATGGTCGCGGCTACACCATCACCATCCACATAATGATCAACAATACCATCGGAGTCACAGGTGATATCTAACAATACCGCACGGCGATCCAACGGCTTATCCAGTCCCTCAATGGGTAACACAGGAAATAACTGATCGATACCCCATGCATCAGGCAGAGACTGGAACAGTGAGAAATTCACATAGAATTTGTCTGCCATACGCTCTTGCAACTCATCAATAATTGGCCGGTGAGCACGGTTGCTTGGATCAAGATCCTGTTGAATACGGCGACAGATATTCAGATATAACTCTTCCGCCCACGCCCGTTCTGTCAAATCCAGCATGCCATGAGCATATTGTGTATGAACATCATGCAGATCGAGCTGACCATCATGCAGCGATTCACGTAAAGAGCGTCTATTTCCTTCTGAATGCATCTCCTGCCATGTTTCCCACAAACTGGTGAGCGGGCGGGAAGCATCTTCTGCCGGTGGTGTCGTCTGCGTAAATTCATTACGCTCAACCCCGATAACATTAGAGACCAAGACAGTATGGTGAGCGGTCAGGGCACGACCGGATTCCGTGATAACCGTAGGATGGGGTAAACCATGTTCATCACAAGCATCACCAATACCCCAGATGACATTGTTGGCATATTCATTCAACCCATAGTTCACAGAACAATCAGATTGAGAACGGGTCCCTTCATAATCGACCCCCAGTCCACCACCAACATCAAAACATTGAATATTTACCCCGAGTTTATGTAACTCGACATAAAAACGCGCTGACTCACGGACACCTGTTGCAATATCACGGATATTCGCCAACTGTGAGCCAAGGTGAAAATGCAACAATTGCAGACTATCAAGTCGATCCACTGCGCGCAAAATCTCAACCAATTGCAATACCTGAGTTGCCGCCAGCCCAAACTTCGATTTTTCACCGCCACTGGCTTGCCATTTACCTGAACCCTGAGATGCCAAACGTGCACGGACTCCCAAACGCGGGATCACATTCAATCGTTCAGCTTCTTCCAATACTTGGGCAATCTCAGACATCTTTTCGATCACCAAATAAACCTTGTGACCTAACTTCTCACCTATTAGCGCCAGACGAATGTATTCACGATCTTTATATCCATTACACACGATGACGGTACGAGTCATACCCGCATGGGCCAGCACTGCCATTAATTCCGCTTTAGAGCCAGCCTCAAGCCCTAAAGGTTCACCGGAACTGGCCAGTGATTCAATAACGCGGCGTTGTTGGTTAACTTTAATGGGATAAACTAAAAAGTAATCGCCTTTATAACCATATAACTCTCTGGCACGTTTAAATGCAGCATTGATTGAACGCAAACGATGTTGCAGGATTTGAGGGAAACAAAATAGCGCCGGCAAACGCAAATGTTTCTGCTCCTGCTGAACTTTTTTCACCAATTCCGCAAGATCAATTTTTGCCCCCGGCAAATCAGGATTTGGACACACACTAACATTGCCAAGATCATTGACGTAGTAGTAACTCCCTCCCCAATATGCAATATTGTAAGTCTGTTGCATTTTACGAGCGATATTATCATTCATGGCAGTCTCCTTAAGGGAGTTAGAGTTTTTCGCCTTCGCCTGTAATTAATAAATAACCCAAAACACCATAATCTCGCGTGTTGAGAAATATCAGGGAACAGCATGCTCTCAGGTTGTAAAAAGCGTTTAGTTACTACTAAACAACGACAAAATTACCGAGTGACAATACGACTGTCCGACATATCCGGCCTGTTTGCTGACAACAGATAACATCGAATTAAAGACATATTGAAAAGAAAGGAAAAAGACGCGGATACATCCGACGACAAGTGTGGCTGTTGGCCATTAGCAATCAGCAGATAATGGTTCATTACCCCATTCACCCCCACACATGACTCATATCTAAGGAGCCATTTTCTCGATTGAGAAACAGAAGCTAGTTAGCTTTCTGCGAGTCTGTAGCAAAAATAGTTCAACTACGGCCGCAGTTTATACTCGCAATCACATAAAATTGCAAAATGAAATTGAACAAAACTGACATACAAACCAAGAAATTATTCATTCACCCAATGAAAATTACTCGCTGAACTAAAAAAATCTAGCACATGGATAAGAATTACCCTAAAATAGCCATCTAGATGTTAATCCATCCATTTCCAAACTGAAATTATATTTTAAGGTAACGTTATATAATGACCACATACCTTTTCACTTCCGAATCTGTTTCCGAAGGGCATCCTGATAAAATTGCAGACCAAATATCTGATGCCGTTCTTGATGCTATTCTAGAACAAGATCCAAAAGCACGAGTTGCCTGCGAAACCTATGTTAAAACCGGCATGGTCATGGTTGGTGGTGAAATTACTACCAGCGCTTGGGTTGATATTGAAGAAATTACGCGACAAACAGTTCGAGAGATTGGTTATGTTAATTCTGAAATGGGTTTTGATGCAAACTCATGTGCAGTATTAAGTGCCATTGGTAAACAATCACCGGATATTAACCAAGGTGTTGACCGTGAAGATCCCCTGCAACAAGGTGCTGGTGACCAAGGGCTAATGTTTGGTTATGCAACCAACGAAACTGATGTACTCATGCCTGCGCCTATCACCTATGCACACCGTCTGGTTCAGCGTCAAGCTGAAGTTCGGAAAAATGGTGTACTGCCGTGGTTACGCCCCGATGCTAAAAGCCAAGTCACTTTCCAATACAATAACGACAAAATTGTCGGCGTTGACGCGGTTGTACTTTCCACACAGCATGCTGAAAATATTAGTCAGAAAGATCTGCAAGAAGCGGTCATGGAAGAGATCATCAAGCCGGTACTGCCTGCTGAATGGTTAAATCCAACAACCAAATATTTCATTAATCCAACCGGTCGTTTTGTCATTGGCGGCCCAATGGGTGACTGTGGTCTGACTGGTCGTAAAATCATCGTAGATACTTACGGTGGCATGGCACGTCATGGTGGCGGAGCATTCTCCGGTAAAGATCCATCCAAAGTCGACCGTTCAGCGGCTTATGCTGCACGCTATGTGGCAAAAAATATTGTCGCGGCGGGTCTGGCTGATCGTTGCGAAATTCAAGTTTCTTACGCTATCGGCGTTGCAGAACCCACTTCCATCATGGTGGAAACATTCGGCACTGAAAAAGTTTCAACAGCAACTTTGACTCTACTGGTACGTGAATTCTTTGATTTACGTCCTCATGGTTTGATTCAGATGCTGGATCTATTGCACCCAATCTATCGTGATACTGCCGCTTATGGTCATTTTGGTCGTCCACAGTTCCCGTGGGAAGCCACTGATAAAGCAGAAGCACTGCGTGATGCTGCGGGTCTAAAGCTATCAGCGATGAATATGTAAAAATATATACCCTATGGATTTCAAGATGGATCGCGACGGCAAGGGAGTGAATCCCCGGGAGCATAGATAACTATGTGACCGGGGTGAGCGAATGCAGCCAACAAAGAGGCAACTTGAAAGATAACGGGTATAAAAACAAAAAGCCCGGTTTAGATAACTGAACTCGGCTTTTTTAGCATTAGCTGACAATTGAAGAATCCCTAACAATATTATTATCAGCTTGTTTCAGGATTTCTAATAAAATTCACTGATCCTTGCCTATTTACTTTCAATACATGAAATTAGTTAACGTTCCAATTTCTCTACAACAAGCCATTATGAATATTTTGCAGCAAAAACTGCAACAAGCAAACTTATATCTCAACCGTGATTTTCCTGAACCTACAATAAACTACCGCCAGAGGGGAACTACTGCGGGCAGTGCCTATATAAAAAATTGGGAAATCCGCCTTAATCCAGTATTATTGATTGAAAATCAACAAACTTTTATTAATGAAGTTGTGCCTCACGAATTAGCTCATCTATTGGTTTATCGCTACTTTGGGAAAGTGCCCCCACATGGAAAACAGTGGCGTTGGATGATGGAAAAAGTACTGAACGTTCCAGCTAGCCGTACACACAAATTTAAAGTCGACTCAGTACGTAGTCAAACTTTTACTTATTACTGTAGTTGCCAACAACATGAACTAACCCTACGACGCCATAATAAAATTCTGCGAGAAGAAAGTCATTATATCTGTCAAAAATGCGGAGAAAAGCTTATTGTTAAATCAATTGACTCTTTCAATCCTAATTTATAAAGATTTATAATAATAAAAATATGATTTAATTACCCCACTGTCTGAATATAAATCACACTAATAATATTGAACCAACATCTTATTATATCAAAAAATTCTTATAAAGATTCTCATTTTAAAAAAGCAAGAAGTTTTTTAAGTAAAATTAAAATCTCCAGATAAGAAAATTAAGCAATAATTAATTTTAAAGTTAATCCTGTTAAGGTTCTGTATTACCATCAGGTTAAAAAACTGAGTCTAAGATAAACCACAAAAATAATGGATCATATCTATCTCAAATAGTCCAGATACAAGCCTTGTATAGGGAAGAAAGGGATAACATTTATACCCGTCATCTTTCAAGTTGCCTCTTTGTTGGCTGCACTCACTCACCCCGGTCACATAGTTTGCTATGCTCCCGGGGATTCTCTCCCTTGCCGTCGCGATCCATCTTGAAATCCATTGGGTATAGAGTGAACATCTATCTGATAGGAATCAATTAACCACCTTTTACATCTTAAAATATATTAATATTTATTTAATGATGAAATTATTTCCGGAAGTCTATAAAACCTTTGAATTATCCCCTTCCCCGGCCTTGATAATCTCGGTATAATATTCAACTAATTGTTTAGCTGTAAAGAAAGAATTAGGCGCCAAAATCATTACTCCATTATAGCCACTATTAACAACTGAACTACAAATTCCTTTCACTTTAGATAAAGAGGTGAATTCTGGAGAGATGCAAAAAACAAATTTTCCTTTTTCATTCCATAACCAACATATTTATCCAATTTACTAACACTACCAATATAATTCATCTCATAACCTTCATCCAAGAAATCTGCTACATTTTCTTGACCATAACACTGTTACCCTTTTTTCCACACGCTTACGAATCAGGTAGAAATTAAATAGTCTGGACCCAGAAAAATACAGGACTCAGACCTTAATGAACGCGTGATTTAAATTATCTAATTTTTGAGAACAATTCACAAGGCTAGGATAGTTTTGACTGTCATATTTTTTAAATAAATATTAGTTACAAAAAATTTACCTGCTCTTGTTTCTTGCTGAATATTGTTTGCAAAATAGTTTAATTTTAATCATTACTTTATATACCCAATGGATTTCAAGATGCATCGCGACGGCAAGGGAGTGAATCCCCGGGAGCATAGATAACTATGTGACCGGGGTGAGCGAGTGCAGCCAACAAAGAGGCAACTTGAAAGATGACGGGTATAAATGTTCTTTTAATCGTAATATATATAATAAAATAAGGTATCCATATATATGTATAAAACACAGTTCTAAAAAGCAAGAAAAGATAATTATAATCCAGTTTTATTTTATATACATAATGAGCCAATGTTAAATCGGTTATTACAAATAATGAAGTAAAAACCAAAAGGATAATATAAAATAAAGGTATTCTTTTTTCTAAAGAAAAGAACAGATGTATAAAGTGCAACTCCAAAAATAAAGTGCACATCCCTTTTATCAATGACAAATAGTTTTGCCTTAACCTCAGCATCTCCTCCTGTCTGACAGTTGGATACCGGGCAAAGCCAGCTTGACGTGACCCCTAATCACGACACAGCACACGGTATTTGACGCCTGATCCTGCGTCATTATGAATAAATTTAAACGTTACCCCACTGGTTTTGCGAAGACTGATAATTGATGACATGAACGGCCTATCGGCCTGATGAGAAACCTAAAGGTTAAGATGGCTTATTAAAAGCCGAGTGGTTTTTTAGGAACATCAGGCGCGGGCATCCTTGCCTATAGTGACGCCGGATAGATTTAAGCATAAGCAAGCCCCAAATTCATCAAAATGCGTGTTGCAACAACGAGGGTGACCATAGATTTA